>CALJBY010000157.1 GCA_938024025.1 uncultured bacterium | reverse complement strand
GGAGATCTCCAGGCGAGAGCCCCTCCTTTACCATAATCTGTGAAGCGATTGAGCGGTCTGGTGTTATGGTAACCGTACGTGCTCTGCCATCCTGTACCACAAAGACAACGGGAGTCCCCGTTTCAGTGCGAATAACATCCTGGGGTATCAGTATGACCTGGGAGTGGTTCTCCGTTTGTATTTTGAGACGGCCAACCATGCCGGGTTTCAGAAAAGGCTCACGATCGTTTACCAGTGCGACCTCAACAGGAAAGGTGAGCGTCGTCTCATCGGCTTTCATGCCCACGGAGAAAACGGTCGCCTGGTATGCTTCATGGGGAAAGGCGTCTGCCGAGATGGTAACCGGTTGCCCCTTCCTGATTTTACTGATTACGTGTTCTGAAACACCTATTCTAATCCGTATCTTTCTGGTATCAACGACGGAGGCAACCTTCATCTGGGGTGTTACGGTCGTTCCGATATCTATCAGGCGTTCAGCGAGGCTTCCGTCAATGGGGCTTCTGATGGTGGTCTCTCTCAGGTCACGTTGAGCAATTTTTAGAGAGGTTTGAGCTCCCTCTAATAAGCCCCGATCTGCTTTTTCCTTTGCCCGTGCCAAATCGAGGTCCCACTCCGCAATCACACCATCTTTGTAGAGTTTTTCTTTGCGAGAGAGGTCCCGTTTGCTCGTGAGGTAGTTTCCCTCGAGCTGCGTTACCAGAGAGCGTGCCTTTTCCACTTGCAGGGTCAACAATTCATCATTTAACTTAAAGAGAGGGGCGCCAGCTTTAAGCGTATCCCCAACCTCCGCAAAGATTGTTTGAACCTTCCCGGAGACCTCGGAACTGATATCTGCTTCCTGCCAGGCTTGGGCTACCCCGTTTGATTCGCTGTATTCTATGATATCCTGGGGAACAACCTTTTCTACCGTAACAACAGTGCCTGTTGGTTCATCAGGGGCAGCGGTTGGCGGAGCATTACCCTCACCCCTTTTCCCTCTGCTGAGCAAAAGGAGAAGGAAAAGGAGCACAAGGAGAGCACTTCCGATGACAGCCTTTTTAGCGGTGATACGCATCTCATGTCCGTAAATGGGTTAAAAAAATATCATAACATGGTAGCAATAGTTTTTCAATTGGAATAACAGCGATTGTTGGGCATCCTGAATCCGAATGTCATGCAATGATGTGTGATGTGAGATCAGGAGTAGGTGATAGGGGAAGCTCATGGGGTGATGGAGTATTGGAGTAGTGGAGTGATGGGTTTTAATTTTCTAGAGTTAGCAAGCGTGCAAGCCAGCACGCTAAAAATGCTGCCAGCTGATTTTCATTTTTGGCACTTTAGGTATTTCCCTTCTTTGTTCTTTTTTTCACCTTGTGCCTTGTTTTTTTTTCTTAGCTCTCTACCCTCTGCCGTGTAAGAGGAGGCTGTTGCTTTTCTTGCGCACGCTTGTATCCTCCTTGACAAGCCACCGAATACATGATAAAAATCAAGACGTTTTAATTAAGGAAATGCGTATCAGCCAACGTGTCCCCTGTAGTGCGCAGGGTTTTTCCTGTGGGTGATTACTGAGAAAAAATGAAGGAAAATTAGATGTCTATAAATGAAGCGTTAGGTAAGGTGTATGAACCACACCAGGTTGAGAAGAAGTGGTACCAGGAGTGGTTGGAGAAGGGCTATTTTAGAGCCGATGGTACCAGTTCAAAAAAACCGTTTTGTATTGTCATTCCTCCCCCCAATGTTACCGGTTCACTTCACATGGGGCATGCCCTAAACAATACTTTGCAGGATATCCTTATCAGGTATAAGCGTATGTGCGGGTATGACACCCTGTGGATGCCGGGGACCGACCATGCTGGTATTGCAACACAGAATGTTGTCGAAAAGCAGCTCAGCAGTGAGGGGGTATCCAGGAAAGATCTCGGCCGAAAAAAATTTATAGAACAGGTGTGGCAATGGAAGGGTAAATATGGAGGGATTATCATTCAGCAGTTGAAAAGGCTTGGCGCTTCCTGTGACTGGGAACGGGAGCGCTTTACCATGGATGAAGGATTGTCTCGGGCAGTTCGCGAGGTATTCGTTCGCCTTTATGAGGAAGATTTGATTTATAAGGGAGATTACATTATCAACTGGTGTCCCCGTTGTCATACAGCACTCTCTGATTTGGAAGTGGAACATGAAGAGGTTAAAGGGAAGCTCTACCTGATTAAGTATCCTCTCGCCGGGAGTACAGAATGCGTAGTTGTTGCAACCACACGTCCGGAAACCATGCTGGGTGATACTGCCTTAGCGGTCAATCCCCATGATAAGCGCTTTAAAACAGTCGTAGGCAAAAAGGCTGTTCTTCCTCTCCTGGATAGAGAGATTCCCATTATTGCTGATGAATACGTAGATGTGCAGTTTGGGACAGGCGTTTTGAAAATTACCCCTGCCCATGATCCTAATGATTTTGAGATTGGCACTGCTCATGAACTGGAGAGCATCCGCGTCATTGATGACGCGGGTATTATGAACGATCAGGCGGGTCCCTACCGGGGACTGGATCGTTTTAGCTGCCGTGATAAGATACTTAAAGATCTCACGCAACGTGATCTTCTTGAAAAGGTTGAAGAGTACGACCACACGATCGGGCACTGCTATCGTTGTAAAACGGTGGTGGAGCCGCTCATCTCCAAACAGTGGTTTGTGAAGGTTAAACCACTGGCAGAAAGTGCTTTAGAAGCGGTTGAAAAAGGGGAAACCGTTATCATTCCTAACAACTGGGAGAAGACCTATTTTGAATGGATGCGTTCTATACGCGATTGGTGTATTTCACGTCAGATCTGGTGGGGGCACCAGATTCCGGCATGGACCTGCCAGGCATGCGGTAAAATCACGGTCACCCGTGAGGACCCTGATCAGTGTGCCCACTGTCAGAGTAAGGTTCTTGAGCAGGAGGAAGACGTTTTAGATACCTGGTTCAGCTCCGCCCTCTGGCCTTTTTCAACCCTGGGGTGGCCGGATGAAACCACAGCGCTTGATTCCTTTTATCCTACCGCTGTGTTAGTTACCGGCTTTGACATCCTCTTTTTCTGGGTAGCCAGAATGATGATGATGGGGATTAAATTTATGGGGAAGGTGCCTTTTAAAGAGGTCTATATCCATGCCCTGGTTCGTGATGTGGAAGGCAAGAAAATGAGTAAGTCAAAGGGAAATGTCATTGATCCTTTAACGGTTATGGACCAGTATGGTACTGATGCTTTCCGCTTTACCTTAACGGCTCTCTCCGTGCAGGGAAGAGATATTCGCCTTTCCGAGGAACGGATAAAGGGGTATCGCAACTTTGCTAATAAGATCTGGAATGCCTCCCGCTTTGCCTTAATGCATTTGGAAGAGTATGATCCTCACGGTGCTCCCGCTCAGCCTCCTTCCTCCTCCCTGGCTGATCGGTGGATTGAGAGCCGCTTGCAGCGTGTGATCAAAAGAGTGGAAGGGACATTACAGGAGTATAAGTTTAATGAGTTGGCACACGAGCTCTATCAGTTTATCTGGCATGAATTATGTGACTGGTATCTTGAGTTGATAAAACCTGTTTTGAGTCAGCACGGCAACAATGGTGTGAAATCAGCGGCACAGCGCACCATGCTTGAAGTGCTTACTGCTTCTCTGCAGCTGCTCCATCCTATTATGCCCTTTATCACTGAAGAAATATGGCATAAGCTTCCCGGTGCACAGGGGAGTATCATGCTGAGTTCCTATCCCCGGTGGAATCCGGAAAAGAGTGATGAGGATGCAGAAGGGGAAATGGCGCTCATCATTGATGTCGTTAATAGTATACGTAATGTTCGGTGGGAGATGAACGTACCGCCTGCTCAAAAGGTTGAAGTCATCCTTTCTTCCAGGAATGGCAGGAGCCGTGAGGTCCTCAGTCAGCACAGGGTGTATGTTGATAATCTGGCCAGGGCAGATCGTATCACGGTAGCTGAGCAGATAGAGAAGCCGGAATCGGCTGCTACAGCCATAGCCCAGGATGTGGAGATAGTTATGCCGCTCAAGGGTATTATTGATTTTGCTGAGGAAGAGAGGAGGTTAAAGAAAGAAATCAACAAACTGGAGAAGGACCTTGCCACGGTAACCAAAAAACTTTCTAACGAAGACTTCCTGCGGAAAGCGCCCCACGATATTATTGAAAAAGAGAAAGGCAAGGCCCAGGATGTAAATGAAAAACGAGAAAAATTACTAACGAGCCTTAACCGTATTCACACCCTCATTTCCGAGTAAAGGTGCGACAGCTGTGATTCATGTAGATACCCTTATTGAGCAAGCCCTGTCCGAAGATATTGGTGATGGTGATGTAACGACCTCGGCGATTATGACAACCCCGCAGATTCTTACGGCCCATCTCCTTGCCCAGGAACCTCTGGTCGTTGCGGGCATTGATGTTGTTTGTCGTGTTTATGCCCAACTGGATCCAATGCTGCAGGTGACGAAATATTGTGAGGATGGCGAAGAAGTCGGTACGGGTGATACTATTGCAGTGCTCACGGGTGAAGCGGCTCCTCTCCTGCAGGGTGAACGGGTTGCGTTGAATTTTTTACAGCGGCTCAGTGGGGTCGCAACAATAACACGTGCTTTTGTAGGGAGGGTAGAGGACTATCCCGTTAAAATACTCGACACCCGTAAAACGACCCCGGGGTGGAGGGCTTTGGAAAAATATGCAGTACAGGTGGGAGGCGGAGAAAATCACCGCCTGGGCTTGTTTGATGCTGTTTTGATCAAAGACAATCACATCAGTGCAGCAGGCAGTATAGGAGAGGCTGTCAAGAGGGTGAGAGCGCATCTTGGTGAAGATTTTCCTGTTGAGGTAGAAACAAAAAATCTGCGCGAGGTAAAGGAAGCCTTAGCCAGTGGTGTTAACACGATTATGCTTGATAATATGAGTACAGAGATGATGCGGGAAGCGGTGACCATGATCAAGGGAAAAGCTTTGGTTGAAGCTTCCGGAGGTGTTACCCTGGACACCGTTGAAGAAATAGCCCGTACGGGAGTTGCTTGTATTTCGGTGGGTGCCCTTACCCATTCTGCCCGGGCAGTTGATATAAGCTTGAAATTTGTTTAGCCCCCCAGGGTTGTACGCTTCATCTTATTTCTATTGAGAAGTGTTATGTTACTTGCCATTGATGTCGGAAATTCAAATATTCTCCTCGGCGTTTTTAAGGGAGATACCCTGCTCTATAACTGGCGTCTTTTGACGGCGGTAGAGAAGACCGGGGATGAGTATGGTATCCTTTTTCAGAATCTGTACCGATCAGTAAAACTTGCGAGTGGAGACACTGAAGCTATTATCATTTCCTGTGTCATACCGCCGCTGGTGAGTACGTTCGAGGAGCTTTGCCATAAATACTTTCATCTCAATCCTCTGGTCGTTGGGCCCGGCGTAAAGACCGGTATTCCTATCCACTATGATAATCCACGTGAGGTAGGGGCTGACCGGATCGTCAATGCGGTGTCTGCCTATGAGCATTACAGGAAAAGCCTTATTGTGGTTGATTTTGGAACAGCCACGACCTTCGACGGTATCTCCGCCCGGGGAGAATACCTGGGTGGTGCTATCGCGCCGGGGATCATGATTTCTTCCGAAGCGTTGTTCCAGAGAGCATCAAAGCTTCCTCGCGTCGAGCTCGTTAAGCCTGAAACCGTTATCGGTAAAAATACCGTTGCCAGCATGCAGTCAGGTATTGTCTACGGGTATGTTGGCTTAATTGACGGTATCGTTAATCGTATGAAGGAAGAAATGGGAGATAATCCGTTTGTGGTTGCGACCGGCGGGCTGGCACAGCTCATTGCTGCTGATTCTGAAACTATTGACGAAGTTGATGAATATCTGACATTAAAGGGGTTACGCATTATTTACAGCAAAAATAAGTAGCGAGAGGAACGGAATGATGTTTATCATAATTAATTTACTGGATGCACTAGCTATTATTATTCACTATGTTTTAACTATCTACATGTGGTTGATCATTGTCAGGGCGCTCCTTTCCTGGGTAAACCCGGACCCGTACAATCCCATTGTAAGTTTTCTCTATCAGGTTACGGAACCGGTGCTTTCCCAGGTTAGACGCTACCTTCCTTTCCGCGGTTTGGCAATTGACCTCTCACCTATTGTAGTATTTATCATTATCATTTTCCTTGATCGATTTCTGGTGGGTACCTTGCAGGACATAGTGCTACGGTTGAAGTGATGATAGCCATTAATAATGAACGTCGAACATTCACCCTGTTAAATTGCTTGACAGGAAAGGCATAACACTTCTTTACTGAGAAGCTTACAGGACAACCGGTTTTACATAGAGGTTTAACGTGTGATCTCAAGCAAAGATTTGAATAGCATCAGAAAGGTTTTTTAGGAATCGGCTCAAATCTTATTTAACAGGGTAAACGTCCAACATCGAATGGTGAATGAAAAACAAAGCAGGTAAATGCCTAAATTGAGATCCATTGCCTAGAATGCCTAAAATTCAAATGACCAAAACACCGGTTTCTAATTTTGAACATTACCATTTTGGATTTA
>CALJBY010000156.1 GCA_938024025.1 uncultured bacterium | reverse complement strand
CGAGCACCTCTTGTGTATAACTGTCGTACTTCTCATACATCCTTTCCCCTTCGTTTCTCGCTTTTATGATAAGGGGTGTGGCAATGAGAGCAGTCAGCAGGATGATCCCTAAGATAGTGAGTGAACAGTATTTCAGTATTTTAAAGATCATGACTGTGTCCCCCTATTGATTTAATGATCGATAGGATGAGGCGCTGATGGGTTAGTTTTTGGTTGCAGCAATGATTGCTTGTATGCTCTGCCTGTTTTCTCCTTCCACTTTTCTTCCCTCTGCCCAGAGCAGTTCTTCTGCTTTAGCAACATCTTCTTCCGCGCCTTTGCGAACATCGGGCTTTTCATAGGAACGAAAGGAGATATGGATATTACCCGGATCTTCGGTGAGTGTTGAAGCAACAACGTGGAGTGTGTGCTCTTTTCCCCCGTAAGACTTCACTGCGTGGTAGTATACGTTAAAAGAAGATTTTTGTTCTTCCCGCAGGTCAATCCCTTCCTGCTTTGCCCATTCCTGGAGGAGTGCCATGGTATCATCCAGATTTCCCTTGATGCGTGATCGTGTAAAAAATATCCTGTCGGTGTTGTGGTGTTCGTTAAAGGGTTTGGGATGGAATTTGACTTTCGACGGGTCTGAAAGAGAGGCCGGTTGCGATGAAGTCCAGTAACCGCGATAGAGTTCGACGTCTTCCCGCGGTGGAAGGTTCAGGATCTTTGTGCGGATCTCGTTTGCGAAAATTTCTACCCGTTCCGGGACCAATGACTCCCAAATATCAAGTCCTTCCCAGGGAGCTCCCTCTTTCGCCAGCTTCCCCAGTAACCAGGTAAAGAGCGAGTCTTTAGTATTTAAGGTAGGCATGACCTGCCGTCCGCCGAACCCACCGGTGACAACGGGTGTGATTTCAGGGAATTTCTCATAGAGGTCAATAAGGTAATTTCTTCCCGCGATAAGGTGGGGTGTACCTCCCGGGGTTTTGAGCACCATCGTCTCGTCATTATCCCCGCAGGTGAGGAAATAGGCTACTTCTTTTTGTGCGAGCTTATCCTTATAGGTTTCAAGGAATTTGTAGGTGTCATCG
Organism: uncultured bacterium; assembly: GCA_938024025.1. GTDB lineage: Bacteria > Desulfobacterota > WTBG01 > WTBG01 > WTBG01 > CALJBY01. The sequence continues at coordinate 5,970 of CALJBY010000156.1, read as the reverse complement.
GATGGTTTTTCGTTTCTGGTGTAACTGCCGATGATTACATAGTCATAGGGGTCAACCGTGAGGAACTGACTGAGCCGCTTCACATCCAGTTGATTTTCTACCCCGACGAGGGCCTTTAGCCAGTAGGCAACTTCAATGGTCGAGCCGTAAATGGTATCGTAGATGAGAAGTCCCTTTTTTGCCTTGGCGTGGGCAAATGATGGCCAGACAAGTGCTGCCATCACAATTACTGCAAAGACGGTTTGGATAACCCTTGTGTTGCGTTTCATGATTTCCCTCCTTGTGTAAAATATTTTTTCTTAACTTTTTAAGAAGTGCACCAATCCTTTTTTGACCTGACAATTACTTTACTAGGACTGTGCGAGAGATAGCAAGTATTTTTTTAGCTTAGATCGTGAAGTTGCAGTGAAAGCCGGATCGCATGGTGTTTCTTAAAACGAACTCTGGCGGGAGTGCGCCGAATTTTTCTATTTTTTCCAGAAGATCGGGCCTCTCTTCCTTAATAGTGGGTATTATTTTTGCCATTGCACTACCCATGTGGGCAGGAATCTCATAGGGATCCAGTGCGGTAGGCAAGGTTTCTTTAATGGTTTTAAAGAGGTAGTCTATTTCGTCTTCTGTACAAAGGATAGGCATATATAAGTTTTTGAGGAAAATGTTGTAGTCCATTTTATCCAGATAGTACGTTTTCCACCACTCCAGGTACGGTTGTATGCCCTCTTCAGAGTACTTTTTCTCTTGCATGGCAAAGGCAACTGAATTGCCAGCTTTCCATCCACTCATTACCGCACCGGTCATCTCTGCCTCCTGACACCACCCTGCATCTCCCACAAAAAGCACATTATCCTTAAAGGGGTGAAAGAGGGGGGCATACATATTGCCGGTGCAGCCGCATTTACGTACTTTACGTGCCCCCTTAAACCAGGGAGCAAATCTGCTCTGCTGAGTGAATGCATCGAAGATACCTTCATGGTCAGCCTGCATGTTAACATTTGATATCATTACCAGCCATACGTCTTCGCCCTCGTAATCACATGCGCGGGGAATGATGAATCCCATCATGGGAGGATCCCCACTTTTGAAGAGTGGTTGGTGTAAGGCGTCTGGGTGAGCGAGGTCAAGGTTTGTCATTTCGTAGCCCAGGGAGGTTATGGAGGTGTAAAATCCCCGGTTTTTGTTCATACCCATTGTGCGTGCGATACGTGACTGGCGGCCATCTGCTGCAATGGCAAAGACGCCTTTAAAATGTTTCCCGCCTGCCGTTACTATTTCAACTTTCTCACCACTTTTTTGAGCATCTATGACGTTTTCGCCGGTAAAAAAGTGTACGCCAAGACGTTTACACTCTTCAACCAGACTCGCAAGCAAACGGCTTTTACTGTAAACGGCGCTTGCCCGACCTGCTTTCCCCTTTTGGCGGTTAGTACTGTAATCACCAAAGACAAGTTTTTCACCCCCAGGGGAATGGATTTCCCAGGAGAAGAAGTCTTTAGTGGGTCCATCGTATTTCAGGTTAAACCCATGATGGGGAAAGCACAAAAGGCCTTCTTTCTCGTTGTGAGTAACGCGCTCTCCCATGTATTTACCTGAGAGGGTAACCAGCATCATACCACACATCCGGAGGATGTCATGCATGACATCTTTCCTTTCCAGCACGGCAACTGTAAGACCGTTTTCACCTGCTACTTTAGCAGCGGTAAGCCCTGCAGGGCCGGCACCGACAACAATCAGATCATATACATTATTCATTGTGCTTTCCTAATCATGTTTAAACCTAAAGGGGTTCTCATCTGTTGGGAGAGGGAAATAATTATCCCTTCGTTTTACCTGTCTGGATCATTCCTTCCAGACAGAGGTTGAGCCGGTGAAAGAGCTCTTTGGAAGACATGCTATAACTCCTTTTTACAAGACAGTCAATAATAAAAAGTGTAAAGACCCCTTCCAGCATATTTGCCAGTTTTAGTGCAGACACATCCCGGCGTATATGCCCTTCCTCCTGTCCTTTCTTTAAAATGAGGGAAAGGGAGCTTCTAAAGTCCTCAAAAAAAACACCACTGTATTCTTTGTTGGAAAAACTTGAAAAGTTTTTGATTATCATTGCTCGTGTAATATGCTCGTTTTGTGCAGCGATGCGCGCAGTGGTTGAAAAAATCTTGTTTATCTTTCTGGTGATCGGTTCATCGAGTGCAACAATTTCCTGGCACTTCTTGCGTAAAAAGGGAAGTTTTCTTTTGAAAATTTCAACCAGGATGTCTTCTTTTCGTGGGAAATAGTTAAAAAAGGTACTCTGCGCTATGTCAACCTTTTCAGTAATGTCTTCTACTGAGGTGTTTTCGAATCCCTTCTGGTTGAAGAGCTTCTGGGCCACTCTGAAGATGGCATCTCTCGTTGCTTTCTTCTTTCGTTCCCGCCGTTTAAGGGAGGTATCTGCACTTTTCATACTGTTTCCGACCGATATAAAATCACGTGCCCTGTGGCACATAAAAAAGGCTAAACATTTATGAGTATACTCATATAACTGAACGGCCATAAATGTCAAGAACATTCGTACGGGCAGCAGGTGATGATCGTTCCTGTTCGGCGCTCTGTCATAATAAACACCCTCTTAGCCGAAATTTACATGATGCCATATGTCAAACACAATCATGATTGCCGCATGCATCATACATGCACTAGTTTGAAGCACATAAAAAAATTGCATTGATTATCAATATATGATTTAATACAATACAGTATCAGTTTATCAAATGGTTTTTTGGAGGGGGATTGGTGAAATATAGATAGTAGATAAAAACCCTGCTTGTTTTCAGACAGAAATGGCGGGGTTTGGTATTTTTGGGGGGATAGAGATGAAAAAGCAGGCTATAAAATCATTACTTGTATCGGCCCATTTATTTACACTTTCAGCTGCTACTGTGGTTACAATAGTGGGATTAATTATCTGCTTGCCAGATAAATCCTTTAGTAGTTATTGTGAAGATAATCCCTTAGCCTGTTATCAACCATCTGTGGTCTACGGTGATGACGACCGTACGGATGTCTATGCTTACCAGGGTGACACTTACTGGGTTGATGTGGCAACTAACTCGGTAACCGCTCTTGTTCGCCCTGGTGACATTGATACGTCAGATCCCGACAATGTACAACTTGATTCTCCAACTTTGCAGGAGTACTTCAATTTATGTCCTAGTGAACGCTTTCTTAGTCAACCCTAATATTAGGTGTAATAAAATCAAATAGTTACAAAGCAAAAAATTGGTGTTTTAGGGTTTTTCGACAGTCTCAACTCTAAGTGACACTATCTTTTGAGGCAGGTGAGTTAACACTTTTTGGTAAATGTCAAAGTTTTTCCCTTTTACTAGACACCACAACATATTGATATTTACATTGGATAAAGAATCTGATCTAATGTAAAGGCATACTTTGGATATTACTCTAGGTGTTCAAATGAAACCACTTTTTGATATAACCCTGCTTATCTCGGACAGAAATTCTGAGTGAGTGGGGTGTTTTGTTTCCAAACAAAGGAGGGAGTAGAGATGGAATATCTGTTTTGTACAAAGCTGAGTAAAAGTTTGACATGGCTGGCGTCATTGGTGTTGACTGTTTGCTGGACAGTTGCTGTAAAAGGAATTTACAATTTGAAAAGAATGCAGTCTCTCATTTATTTTAATATCGTTATTTTTATGCTTTTAGTGATTTTAGGATGTGTTCCATACCCGGAGAGTGGACCCGCTGATCTTGTAATCAAGAATGGGAAAGTTTTTACGGTTGATAAGGAAAATCCAGAAGCCGAAGCCGTTGCGTTTGTTGGAGAGTTTATTGTAGATGTAACTTCCGACATGGAAATTGCAAAGTACATTCAGGAAGGGGAGACGGAAGTTATCGATGCCGGAGGGAGGCTTGTCATACCCGGATTCAATGATGCTCATGCGCATTTTTCATCCATTGACCTTGATTTTATTGAACTCAGGTATATCACCGATCCGAGTATCATTACAGAAAAGGTGAGGGAAAAGGTAGCCCTATCCCAACCCGGAGAGGTTATCAGGGGTGGTAACTGGGAGCATGAGATGTTTACCGATAAAAAGTGGCCAACCAAAGAGTTGATCGATCCTGTCTCTCCTGATAACCCGGTGTTACTGTTTCGGGCAGATTACCACTCGGTACTGGTTAACAGTTATGTATTAAGGAGTTCGGAGATAACTAGGGATACACCCGATCCGTATGGCGGAGAGATTCAGAGAGATAGCGTAACAGGAGAGCCTACAGGTATACTCAAGGAATCTGCAAAGGAGTTGATTATAACCGGGGAAATACCGGTTGAAAGAACTCCTGAAGAGAATGAGCAACGTCTTATCGAAGGTTGGAAGGCAGCATTTAGAATGGCTGCAGAACTTGGTGTGACAAGTATTCAACATCCGGCAGGAGGTAATGCTGAATTTTACCAGGAATGGTTGGATCAGGGAATGCTCACTTGCCGGATGGATGTTGCCGGTCTGCTTACTAACGATAAAAAAGCCCTGGAAAAATACGATGAGTTGAGAAAGAAATATCCACCCGAAGGAAACTGGATCCGGTTTGGATTCCTAAAAGGATCTATCGATGGGACACTGGGTTCAGCTACCATGATGGTTTATGAACCGTTCATCGATGACCCGGATAATACGGGTTTACCTAAGATGCCCTATGAAGAGCTGGAACAGAAAGTAGTGACATGCGATAGTATGGGATTCCAGATCGGAATACATGCCATTGGTCCTAAGGCCAATACCTGGATTCTGAATGCTTTTGAAAAAGCAGCCGAGGTAAACGGCTGGAGGGATAGCCGGCACCGCAGTGAACATGCTCAGATTCTTATTGAAGAAGACATTCCCAGGTTTGCGGAACTGGATGTCATTGCTTCCATGCAACCAACACACTGCATAACAGATAAACGGTTTTGTGAAAAACGGATAGGTAAGGAGAGAAGCAAGTATGCATATGCCTGGAGGAGTTTATTGGATGCAGATGCAACGATTGCTTTTGGAACCGATCTTCCTGTTGAACCACTAGATCCAATGGAAGGATTATATGCAGCCGTTACCCGCAAAGACCGTATGGGAGAGGAAGGTGATGGCTGGTTCCCGGAGCAGAAACTGACCATAGAAGAAGCCATTGAACTCTATACCCTTGGGGGGGCATATGCCCAATTCATGGAGGACAGAAAGGGCATGATCAAAAAGGATTACCTAGGGGATGTTGTTATTATAAACCAGGATCTGATGACCATCCCTGAAGAAAATATCATGAAAACAAAGGTTGATTATACAATAGTTGGAGGTAAGGTGGTTTTTAAAAGGAACAACACCGACTGACCGAATTGCTCCTGGGTTTTGATCATGAATAGAGATCCTCACAAAAACTGTTCTTTTATAAGCATGCTGCTCTCATGCAATTCAATATTATAGTTGATTCCCAACAAAATTCCACAATACAGTTGGAATGTTACAGTCGGCTGGTTCGTAGCCGACTGCATACTATTTGGTAAATGTTCAAGTTTTTCACTCGATTTTTGTGCCTCATATGTTGGGGTAGTATTCATAATAAAGTTTCATGGCACTGCTTAATTGTCAACAGCAGTACTTTATTTTTCAGATACACCTCCCTCACCACGTGGAACAAAACCTATGTCATTGGTTAAAAGCAGTTTATCGAGCTTCGTTCCGTCTTCCCTTAATTTAACTTTTATCGTATGAACTCCTTCGATTAAGTCAAATTTAACCGGATCTGCAACATATTTATTATTAACTTTATCCCAATGCCAATAATTACCTGCTTCTATCTCCCATAAATTGTCCAAGCCATCGCTCATCTGTATAAAAAACGAATTATCTCTCTTATCAGATACTTTAGCTCGTCCCCATAAGATATATTTCCCTTCTTGTGATATATTTGCCCTATAAGTTGTCATAATATGATGACCTGGGG
>CALJBY010000155.1 GCA_938024025.1 uncultured bacterium | reverse complement strand
CAGAGAAAAGCTGCTTTCCTGTTCTACCATCTGGTTGTGTGCTGCCTGTGAGACCTGCAACACCCGTTGTCCCAATGGAGTTGAGTTGGTCAATGTGATGGATACCCTGCGGGAGATGGCCATAGAAGAAGGCGTGAAGGTCAAGGAACAGAATATCGTTGCCATGCACAAGACTTTTTTGTCACTCATCAAGTCTCTGGGAAGACAGCATGAAATTTCTCTTCTGGTGTTGTTGAAGATGAAAACAAGGGAATTTCTTAAAGACATGTTGTTAGGTATGAAGATGTTCATGAGAGGGAAACTGAAAATTCTACCCCATAGGATCAAGGGGATGGATGAGATTAAGGGGATTTTTGAACGAAGCAAGACAAAATAGGGGGTCAAGTCTACGTTTGCCTCTTGTAAAAAGATAGAAGTCAGGAGTCAGAAGGTAAGAAGAAAATGCCTAAATTGAGCTAAATTGCCTAGAATGCCTAAAATTAATAACAAAGAATCCGAAACCAGAAATCTAAAATCCGAAATGTGAGGGCTCATTACTCCAGTACTCCATGAGCTTCTTACATAGAGAGAGGTTAGCCAGTGAAATTTTCTTACTATCCAGGGTGTTCGCTCGATTCAACTGCTAAAGAATATGATATGTCTGTTCATGCGGTATGTAAGGAATTAGGGCTGGAACTAAAAGAGCTCCCCGACTGGAATTGCTGCGGTGCTTCCTCGGGACACTGTACTAATTTAAAGCTCTCTCTGGCCCTTCCTGGAAGGAATCTTGCCTTGGCGGAGAAAGAGGGGATGGACCTCGCCGTTAGTTGTCCTGCATGTTATTTGAGACATAAAAAGGTTGACTATGAATTCAATCACAATGAAAAACTCCGCCAGGAAATCCTACGTGTTATGGATATGCCCTATGAAGGGAAATATAAAACGAGACACCTCCTCGAGATTCTCTACCATGATGTGGGTCTTGATGCGATAAAAGAGAAGGTAACAAAACCGCTCAAGGATTTAAAGGTCGTTTCCTACTACGGGTGTTTGCTGGTGCGTCCTCCCAAGGTAACAGAGTTTGGAGAGCCTGAAAACCCTGTCATGATGGATGAGATAATGGGGGCAATTGGAGCAACCCCGTTAGATTGGTCAGGTAAGATTGACTGCTGTGGTGGAAGCCTGGCTTTGACACGTACTGATATCGTTTATAAACTTGTTGAAGACCTCATGACGGGGGCACGGAAAGCAGGTGCAGAGTGCATTGTTACTGCCTGTCCTCTCTGCCAGGCTAATGTTGACACGAGGCAGAAAGGTGATAAAGGTGCCACCATGCCGGTTTTTTATTTCACCGAACTATTGGGGATCGCTTTTGGGCTTTCTGATGTGAGAAAGTGGATAAAAAAGCATGTACTATCACCGGTCGGATTCTTAAAGAAAAAGGGGTTGCTGTGAGAAGTAACATTGAAGTCAGAAGTCAATCAATGAACGTTCAACATCGAACGTCCAATAAAAAACCTGCTTTCAGTTACATGCAACATTCTATGTTGAGCGTTCAATGATCGATGTTCATTTTTTTTATTTCGATATTCGGATTTTTTGTTTTTAGTTATAGAGGAGGATGTGATGGGTATGTCTAATGATGCGTCTGAAAAGAAATCAAAGAAGACAATGGCCATGGGGGATCGTGCAATACTGCCAGAGGGTGCACGAACCATCCCCATTTATATTATGGGCAAAAAATTTGAGGTGCCCGAGACGCTTACTATTATGAAGGCCATGGAATATGCTGGTTTTCAATTTATGCGGGGTTGTGGATGCAGAGGCGGTATCTGCGGAGCGTGCAGTACTGTTTATCGCAAACCGGACGATTACAAGCTTCAGGTAGGATTAGCCTGTCAAACGGTGGTAGAGCCCGATATGTACCTTACTCAAATGCCATTTTTCCCGGCAAACAGAGCGTCCTATCGCTTGGAAGATTTAGAAGGCAAACCCGAAGAAATTTTTAAGCTCTATCCGGAAGTGTTCCGCTGTGTTGCCTGTAACGCCTGTACAAAGGCATGCCCCATGGATGTAAAAGTGCTGGATTATGTATCTGCTGTAAAGCAGGGAAATATTGCTAAGGCGGCTCAGATTTCCTTTGATTGTGTTCAGTGCGGGCTCTGCGCGAGCAGATGCGTGGGAGAGCTTCCCCAGTATCACTTTGCTCAACTTGCCCGCAGAATGTATGGTAAAATCATTGCCCCCAAATCAAAGCACTTGGAAAAGCGGGTTAAAGAAATTGAATCGGGCAAGTATGGTGAGATATTAAAGAAGTTAACCCGGATGGATCAAAATGAACTTGAAAAACTCTATATAGAGCGGGAAAGAGAACCTGACACGTCCACACCCGGTGAGTGGATGCCTGAAGAGAAGGAGTATCTTTGAGTGCCTATGATGCTCGATTCTGGATACTAGGTGCTGGATCTAATTTTATGTATCCAGTAGCGCTTTAGCGAGTTCGATATATAATAATCCAAGCATTATTTTTAATGCAAGGGTGATTCGCAAGTAATTTTTAAGGAGGAAGTTTAGATGTCCTATACTCCAGAGATGAAGGAACTGATTAAAAAGGTAGAGGCAACCAGACCACAAAGAATTGAGAAATCGAGAAAGAATGAGCACTATCCGGATCTTTCTTTGGAAGAAAGGGAGCAGGTGCTCAAGAAGTTTCATCCTGACTATATGGACGAAGGGAGACGGGCCGTGAAAGTGGGGCCCAATAAAGGTGATGTCTTCCCTGCGGAGGTGGTTGATCTTCTGGAGTCTAAAACCAGGATTGATGTCCCCAGGATTGATTTGGAAAAGGTTGACTTTGAAACAGATGTTTTAGTCATTGGTGGAGGGGGTGCAGGAACAGCTGCTGCCTTAACGGCCCAGGAGCAGGGCATGAAGGTTATTATTGCCACAAAACTCAGACATGGTGATGCTAATACCGTGATGGCGGAGGGTGGCATTCAGGGTGCTACACAGGAAGGAGACTCTCCTTTTTATCACTATCTCGATACCATTGGCGGTGGGCACTTTACCAATCAGTCTGACCTGGTGGAGGCCCTGGTTCATGATGCTCCTTTGGTTATTGCCTGGCTTGAAAGTTTGGGCATGATGTTTGACAAGGATAAAGAAGGACGATTAGCGGTGCGCCATTTTGGGGGAAGCTCTCGTAAGAGAATGCACTCGGCGGGGGATATGACGGGAGCAGAAATTATGCGCATCATCCGTGATGAAACCCGTAATTGCTCTGATGATATTACTGTCTTGGAATTTTCTCCTGCAATTGAACTCCTCCTTGACGAGGAGGGGAAGTGTGGAGGTGCACTGCTTTACAGCCTTGATACGGAGGAGTATGTATTGGTGAAAGCCAAAGCGGTGATTGTGGCAACCGGTGGATTTGGAAGACTGCATGTACAGGGTTTTGCTACTACCAATCACTACGGAGCAACGATGGATGGAGTGGTGATGGCTTATCGTGCAGGGGTAAAAACTACCTTCATGCATTCCACTCAGTACCATCCCACCGGGGCTGCCTATCCGGAGCAGAATGTGGGCTTACTTATTACGGAGAAGACCCGTGGTTTGGGAGCCCATGTACTCAATAAACATGGTGAGCAGTTCTGCTTTCCCCTTGAACCCCGGGACATAGAATCTGCCCTGCTGATTCGAGAGTGTACTGAAAGGGATAACGGTGTGATTACCCCTACCGGGAGATTAGGGGTATGGCTCGATTCTCCCATGATCGACGTGCTCCATGGGGAGGGTACGGTTGAGCAGGAACTTCCTGCAAAATTTATTCAGTTTAAACGATATGAAATTGATATCAGTAAAGAGCCGATGCTCGTCTATCCTACGCTCCACTATCAGAGTGGAGGGATTTTTATGAATGCGCAGACAGAAACTTCTCTTAAGGGACTGTACAGTGCTGGTGAGGTCTCGGGCGGCATTCACGGTGATAACCGATTGATGGGGAATTCACTGTTAGATATCTTGACATTCGGCAGGAGAGCAGGTACAGTTGCTGCCCACTATGTAAAGAGTGGAATAGAGGTGAAAAAACTGAACACAAGCCATCTGACGGCATTCGAGGATGAGCTCAAAAGTGCCGGTATTGAAGACCCGCTTGTCGGTCCTATGCTTTTGCCTGACTACACGACGGATATTGTGAAGGGGAAACAATGGACAGCACACTATGAGGGAACGTTGAGGTGATGAGATGAAGATACATGAGTTCCAGGCAAAGAAGATTTTGAAGAAATACGGTGTTCCCATCCCACGGGGGGCTGTGGCCAAAACTCCCGCTAAGGCAAAGAAGATTGCTGAAGAACTGGGGGGAAAGAGTGTGGTCAAGGCACAGATCCATGCTGGCGGCCGAGGGAAAGGAGGCGGGGTAAAAGTAGCAGGAACCCCGGATGAGGCTTACCGGGCAGCGCAACAGATCATTGGTATGAATCTTATTACCCACCAGACCGGTCCTGAAGGACAGAAAGTAAAACAGGTATTGGTTGAAGAAGGACTTGAGGTGGTAAAGGAGCTCTACCTGGGAATCGTTGTGGACCGGGCACTGGCTATGCCGGTGATAATGGTTTCAGAAGCTGGCGGGATGGACATTGAAGAGATTGCAGCCACCTCCCCAGAAAAAATACTTAAAGTGGCCGTCGATCCAGCAACTGGTTTCATGGGATTTCATGCCCGCAAGCTGAGCTTTGGCCTGGGGTTGGAAAAGGATCTGAATAAACAGGCGCTCAGTTTAATAGCTCAGCTGTTTAACATCTTTATGGAGAAAGACGCTACGCTGGTTGAGATAAATCCGTTGGTGATTACGGGTAATAATCGTCTGATTGCCCTGGATGCTAAAATGACTTTTGACGATGATGCTCTTTTTCGACACCCTGATATAAAGAAACTGTATGATGCTGATGAACTCGATCGGCTGGAGGTGGAGGCATCGCAGCATAGCCTTAACTATATTAAACTTGATGGTAATGTAGGATGCATGGTTAATGGGGCGGGACTTGCCATGGCCACCATGGATATTATCAAGCTGGCAGGGGGAAGTCCTGCCAACTTCCTTGATGTTGGTGGTGGAGCGTCTGCTGAGCAGGTAGAAAATGCTTTGAGAATTCTGCTGGCTGATGAAAATGTCAAAGTGGTTCTGATTAACATTTTTGGTGGCATCCTGCGATGCGATCGAGTGGCAACCGGCATGGTGGAAGCAGCAAAGAAGGTGAAGTTGCAACTGCCTTTGGTCGTGAGGCTCGAAGGGACTAATGTTGAAGAAGGAAGGGCCATATTGAGAGAGTCAGGTCTCACGTTTGAAGTAGCTATGGATTTTCGTGATGCAGCAGAGAAAGTTGCAGCCATTACAAAGACGATTGTTCCCTAGGTGCACCAGGTGAATGTCTGGTCATGTCTAGCGCTTAGAAAAGGAGAGATTTGTGAGTATTCTCATTGATGAAAACACAAGGGTAGTTGTGCAGGGAATCACAGGAAGTGAAGGGAGCTTCCATACTAAACAGATGGTGGCTTACGGGTCAAAGGTTGTTGCTGGTGTGACTCCCGGCAAAGGTGGCCAGAATGTTGATGGTATCCCTGTGTTCAATCGCGTGGAAGATGCAGTGGTTCATGAGGGTGCTAATGCCTCCTGCATTTTCGTGCCGGCTCCCTTTGCAGCAGATGCCATTGTTGAAGCTGTTGATGCAGGTGTCGATCTGGTGGTATGTATTACCGAGGGTGTCCCCGTTTTAGAGATGGTAAAGGTAAGGAGTTACCTCACGGGAAAGAAAACGAGGCTTATCGGGCCTAACTGCCCTGGGTTAATTAGTCCCGGGAAGTGTAAAATCGGTATTATGCCGGGTACGATTCATAAAGAGGGAAAGGTTGGGGTGATATCCCGTAGCGGAACACTCACCTATGAAGTGGTCTGGCAGCTCACACAGAGGGACATTGGGCAGTCAAGCTGTATCGGTATTGGAGGTGACCCCCTGGTAGGAACCTCGTTTATTGACCTGCTGGCTTTATTCTCAGATGATCCTGCTACGGACTTGATTATCATTATTGGAGAAATTGGGGGAACTGCAGAGGAAGAAGCGGGTGCATTTGTTAACGAACAGGTAAAGAAACCCGTTCTGGGATTTATTGCCGGTCAAACTGCCCCGCCGGGACGAAGGATGGGACATGCCGGTGCCATTATCTCCGGCGGGAAGGGAACCGCACAGGAAAAAATTGCGGCGTGGGAGCAGGCTGGCATTACCGTGGTTAACAATCCGGCACTGCTCGGCGAGGCGGCAGCTTCACTCCTCAAGTGATGTCAGGCGATACTGCTTGGAGCAGGTTGCGTGTTGCAGGTTTCTTATCTTGTCGCCATTTGTCAATGGCCAATAGTCATTTGTTGATCCTCCTGGCCAGTAGCTAATGACAATTGACTCATGCCAACAACTTCCGGCTCCTATCTTCTTTAGGGTCTCTCTGCGCTCTTTGCGCCTCTGCGGTGACTTCACCTTTGCCAGTATGGTATACAACCAGGCTAACTGATCTAACCAATAAAACCACTTGAACTCATTCAACTTTGCTTTAATCCTGTCTCCTGTCTTCTTTTCTTGCTCGTTTTTCTTTGTGCGCTTCGTGGTTTGAGCCTTTAATTTAGGCATTTCTTCTTACCTTCTGACTTCTTGTTTTATTCCGCCACCAGTCCTATTCCTGCCTGATAGGCCTTATTAAGTTCCTCGGGGAGTGTTGCAATAACTGCTTTTTTGTTTTCATCAAATCCATGGAGGATGCCCTCAAACCCGCACGCTGAAAGTGCCTCTACCGGTTGGATTACATGCATATTGACTATACTTATAACATTTTCAATGACGTGGTCATAGGTATCGATAGCACTGTAACCCCAGGTGCCGATGATCATTGCTCGTTTACCGGGTTTAATGGCGTGTGTTAATCTAAACGAATTGTCTACAATGCTGCCCCGTTCAAAGCAGTCCCATCTGTCAAGAAAAGTTGAAAGCTGGGCGCATTCTCTCCCCGTATATATGGGGAACCCGATAATGATGGCATCTGCATCAGTAATTTTCTGGTAAACATCATTCATATCGTCTTTAATAACGCACATCTGCTCATAATCAGTTTCCTTACATCTCCTGCACCCTATGCAAAACCCCATTTTTATTTTTTGGAGCATAATTTTTTCTCCCTGAGCGCCCGTACTCAGAGCCCCTTTTAATGCTTCATCTACTAAGGTGTCTGTGTTGCCACCTTTCCTGGGGCTTGCACAAAAGGCAACAACGGTCATTTCCCCGGGGGACTTGGCGGGCTTTTCATCCGGAGGCCTTTCCCATCTTTTTACCTGGACAGGGATGTTCTTATATGCCTCTAAGTTGTCAAACGTTGCGAGAAATTCCCTGTTAAACTTTTCTGGATCTTCCCACATGTGGAAAATAGGGTCGTATGATTTTGGAACAATTTCTTTCACTGCCTCTATGACGAGGTCTTTCCCTGCTTGCGAGGCACCCCGGGCAGCCATGATCCAGTTGAGAATCCGCATAATTCTTTCTCTTTTTCTTCCCTGGATGAGTGGTGGCCACAAGCTGAGAACTTTGTTAAGCATATCCTTGCCGTCAATATTTAACCTGGGCTCATTCATAGCATCTCCTTTTTAGAATAAATAGTGTCGTAATAACTCTACCATCGTTAATCCTGTGACCTTTTCCTCGTTTCCTTGAGAGGTTTATCTCTCACTTTAGTAACACTGCTAATGTCAAATGTCTCGAAGATGGGATAGACGCTGACTCGATCGTTGTCTTCGAGCATATAGGAGAAATCGACTGGTAGTCCATTTACCAGGATGAGATCAATTTCTTCACAGGGAATATGTAACGATTTGATTGCATACTGGGTAGAAGTAGGATGTGTAAAAGAATGGATAAACTCAGCTTTGCGTAGTTCTTCGGGGAGGTAATCGTTCAGCTCTTCATAAAAACGAAAGGTAGCTTTAAGCATTACAGGTGCCTTGTTGTGTGCCTATTGATAAGATTTTACACCACCATTATTGATGCTCCCCGCGCTCGGCCAGGGAGCTCCCTGGCTGAGCTCGGGCCAAGCGTGCAGGCAGCCAAGCTTATTACGAAGTCGTCAATTATTCTAAAGGAGAGAAAACATTTTATCAAGAGATAATGCGATGCGGGCAAATAAGACGGGTGAGCTGTTTTACCTAAAGATTTTTTTGTCTCTTTCGATAGGGTACTTAAGATAGAAGGTTATCTTTTACGAGCGTGTTTTTTACCTTTTCCCCTGCCATAACTGCTGCCGATAGAGTGAAAAACACAACTTATTTGACATGTTTTGAGAATTAGTGTAAGTTATACATAAGATCGTCAGCTGCTACTGTTTTGCTTTAGGGGAGAACGTGAGAAAAAAAGATCTGACCTTGTGGTGTACAATCATTGTTTTGCTCCTCGTCTATCAGCCCTCGGTATATGCACTATCGAATATAACTGATGTAAGATACTGGTCTGCCCCAGACCATACCCGCATTGTGGTTGATAGTGATCAACCCCTCTCCTTTAAAACCATAGAGCTCAAAGATCCCTTGCGATTTGTAGTAAATGTAGAGGGAGCAAAGACAACGTTTCCACACAAAAACGTGGAGATAGGAGATTCTGTTGCCCATCGTGTAAGAGTCGGTCAGTTTAATAAAAAAACATTGCGGTTAGTCATTGACCTGGTTAAGCCGGTTCAATCGACGGTGTTCACCTTAAAACAGTATTCAGATAAACCCCATCGGTTAGTAATTGATCTTAACCGTTCTGACCTTGAGCAAAAGGAGAAAGAGGCACGATTAAAGCAAAAGAGTAGAGAGCACAGCATTATCGTTATAGATCCAGGTCATGGTGGTGAGGATGTAGGTGCTGTTGGTCAAAAAGGGACCTATGAGAAAGATATCGTTTTATCTCTGGCAAAGCAGTTAAAGGATGATATCAATCAAAGGAAGGGATTTAAAGCCTTTTTAACCAGAACGGGTGATTACTTTATTCCCCTGGAGAAGAGAGTAGCAATAGCACGTGAGTATGGAGCGGACTTTTTCATTAGCCTGCACACCGATGCAAATTTTAGTAAACGTGTGCGGGGAGCGTCAGTTTATTGCCTGTCAATTAAGGGAGCCAGTGATGAGGCAGCAAAGGTTTTAGCAGAGCGGGAAAATAAGTCTAACTTGTTTAGAGGTGTATCCTATGCTGATGATAAGGAACTCGACTCCATTCTTATTGACCTGGTGCAAACGCAAACGATTAATGATAGCCTTCGTTTTGGTGGAATGGTTCTCAATGAAATGAGTAAAGTACACACGATTAAATTTAAGCAACCAAAGCAGGCCGGGTTTGCCGTGCTCAGAGCAACTGAGATACCTTCAATCCTCATTGAAACAGGCTTTATCAGTAACCTTGAAGATGAAAAGCGGTTGAGGAGTAAAGCATTTCAAGGAAAACTTGCCCGTGCACTATCCACCGTAAGCTTCGATTTTGTTACGCTTTTAGCCAAGAGAGATGGCATTAGTATTCCAGCCGTAACTACTTCCAGGGGAAAGAGGGCGGCAAGTCATCTTGTTAAACCGAAGGAGACACTTTGGCAGATAGCACGGGAGTATAATACAACGGTTGCTGAACTTGTTAAGGTGAATAAACTCAAAAAGGCAGATCATCTTATCGTTGGGAAAAGACTCTTAATCCCTTAAGTGACGTGAAGGATTGGTGCAATTCAGGGGTGCTTGGACAGGAGAAGTCGGAAAGGGGTGCAGTCTATGTTGATAGAAATGAAAGTAAAGAACCTGGCATTTGACCTGTCAAAAAGCGGGGCAATGGTTTTTTTAGAGGAAATGGAAGGGAAGAGGACCTTACCTATTTGGATTGGTATTTTCGAGGCAAATGCCATTGCTTTGGAACTGCGCAAAATCAACACTGCTCGTCCAATGACACACGATTTGATTCTCAATATTATCAAAGGCCTCGAAGCCGAGGCGAAAAAAATTGTAGTGACTGAATTAAAGGATAATACCTTTTATGCTACCATTTATATCACAACCAAGCAGGGTGAGGTAGAGATTGATTCTCGTCCCAGTGATGCAATTGCCGTTGCCTTACGGGTAGGTACCCCCATTTATGTAGTCGAGGAAGTGATCAACCAGGCGGGAACTTCTGAAGAGACTGAAGAACAAGCTGAGGATAAAACAGAAGATGATTTTATGCAGTGGTTAGAAAAACTTGACCCTGATGATTTTAAGTATAAAATGTAGTCCTGTATTTCCTTTTTACTCCTTCCTTTTCTGCCGCTGAGCGCTCACCAGACTATGATCTATTATTCATAGCACAGGCATTGCCGCTCAATTCCATGGCTTCCCTTAGGGACTGTCTCTCCTCCCATCAAGAAGTAAAGGTGACGTTTTTTTTGTGAATATACCTTTGATTTTCCGGCGGGTACAGGGCTTATGGCGTGTTGTGCCAGCTGCAAGCCAGGTGTGGTAGAGGGGTAATTCTGTCAAATAATACAATTAGTTATGCCAGATTCCGCACACCCCATGGAGGCGGTCTTGAAAAGACTCCTTGATTTAGGCGAATAATTATAGTATAGCTTACCATAAGTTGGTTATACGGCAAACTGCTTGAATGATGGACTTGGAGCTTTGGCAGAGAACAGCTCGAAAAGGTGGAGAACCCCTTTTAATAAGGATGTGAAGGATGGCAACCTTACTGATCGTTGATGACGAAGCAAATCAGCGGAGGCTTTACCAGGAAGAATTGAGTGATGAAGGATACACGATTAAGCTTGCAGAAAATGGAAAGGAAGCCCTGGAGAGTATAGCAGTAATGCCACCGGATTTAGTTGTGTTAGATATCAGGATGCCCGTTATGGATGGCCTGGAAGCATTAGGGAAAATTATAGGGAAAGAGAGAAATATCCCCGTTATCATCCACAGTGCCTATTCCAGCTATAAAGATGATTTCATAAGCTGGGCAGCCGATGATTTTGTAGTAAAATCAGCAGACTTGACAGGGTTGAAGAGAAAAATTAGAGAGCTCTTAGAGCGCAAAAAAACTGAGAAATGAAAAAGGTACTTGCTTTCATTTTAGCGGGAGGTAAGGGGGAGCGTCTTTATCCTTTAACACGGGATAGAACAAAACCGGCGGTGCCGTTCGGTGCAATTTATCGCATCATTGACTTTACCCTGAGCAACTGCATTAACTCCAGCCTCAGAAAGATTTATCTCCTCTCCCAGTATAAATCCCTTTCCTTAAGCAGACACATTCAACTGGGGTGGAATATTTTGAGCAGTAGCCTTGGCGACTTTATTACCGTTGTCCCTGCCCAACAGAGGGTGAACGAGCACTGGTATAAAGGGACTGCTGATGCGATTTATCAGAATATCTATCTCCTGCAAAAGGAGCTGCCTGATCTTATTCTTATTCTTTCCGGAGATCATATCTATAAGATGGATTACCGGAAGATGATAGACTTCCACCTGGAAAAAGATGCCGATGTGACCGTTGCTTCTGTGGAAGTGGATAAAGGTTTATCAAAAGAATTCGGCGTGATTGCAATCGATAGTGATGATAGAGTAACAGGGTTTCAGGAAAAACCCGATGCTCCTCACACGCTACACGACAAACCTGATACAATCCTTGCGTCCATGGGGGTCTATGTTTTTAACACTAAACTCATGGTGCGAAAACTCGTTGAGGATGCCAAGAAAAGGACGAGACATGATTTTGGACAGGATATTATTCCCGCTATGGTTATGGACAGCCGGGTCTTCGCATACGACTTTGTAGATGGTAAAGGAGAGGCGCAGTACTGGCGGGATGTTGGAACTATAGAGGCGTACTTCGAGTCCAACATGGATTTAGTTTCCGTGTGTCCGCTCTTAAACCTCTATGATGCAGAGTGGCCTATCCACACCCATCATGCTCCTTTTCCCCCGGCCAAAACGGTCTTTGACGAAAGCGACGGAGAGGGTCGGCGGGGGAAGGCTTTAGAATCCCTCATTTCGGGCGGGTGTATTATTAGTGGAGGAGAGGTGAAGAGATCCCTTGTTTCTCCTGACGTGAGAATTGACAACTTTGCCCAGGTTGATGATTCTATCCTCTTCGAAGGTGTATGGGTCAGGGAAGGTGCACGGGTCAAAAGAACCATTATTGATAAGGGCTCAGAGATTCCTCCCGGCATGGAGATCGGCTATGATCTCAAAGAGGATGCGAAGAAGTTTACCGTAACCAAATCAGGTATTGTTGTCGTGCCAAAGGGCTTTCGGGCGCAGTAACAGGAAATGATTTTTATGAAAAACAACAAAAAAAAGATACTCATAGTTGTACTGTTTGTGATGGCCGTTCTTGTCACTTCCAGAACCCATGCCACCCCGCTCTATGGTGGTTACAATGGGGAGAGTGAGACGTGGTTTGAATACAGAATAGCGGGGGTTAACACGCTGCTGTTTTCTGTAAAAGTTTTTTTAGGCGTGGATAGTAATGATCACCGATGGGCAAAGTTTCGTGTTTCTATAATACCCTTTATTGTTTGGTTAGATGTTACCTATGATTCTGCTGATATTGTATCGCTAAACTTTAGTACGTTGTTGCCCTGGCCTATCCAGATTGGTACTGAAATCGATATTTATGGAGAGGGACGTTCCCTGTGGTGGTTTGTGGTCAACGTGGTGTCGGGTATAGCTGGTGTGGATAGTGAAGGTACCACCTGGACAGAGAATGGCCTCCCGGGTGTTTGGGGTTCCGGTAGTGACAGAAAAAGCAATGGTGAAAGCAATGGATGGGTATGGTTAAAAATTCTGGATTGGTTATTTGGGGTGCGTGTTGATCTTCCGATAGATGGAGAACTGTTTCTTAAAGAGAACAATGCCAAAGACTTCGGAGAAGAGCTCCTGTCAGTACAGGACGATTGTTCCCAAGCCTACGCTGATCAAATCAATGTCTTGCTGGAGAAGTTCACTGATGGTAACGTTATGAAGGATATGGTGCACTTGTCAGAGAAGTTCCATAGGCAGGCAGTCCAGTTGCCCTTTGCTCAGAATAATCAGGGGTTACCAGTGGTGGCTCCTCTGGGTGAACTGCAGCCTGAGCTTGACGCACTAAGTGACACCATTAAAAAAGAGGTGTTTACCGAGGAGGTAAGAGGTGAGCTTCAGAAACTTCTTAATAGTTTTGCCCGCGATAGCCAACCCCCGTTAAGAAAGATCCGCGAAACAATGACGGCCCCTTAAGTGCCGCTCGTGTAACCAGCGCACTTCTTGCTTCCAGCCAGAAAATCTCTTCCCTGTTATTGACTGCTTTCATACAATGCACAGGTGCTATCAGGTGCCTATACTTCTAATGGTTCATTCATGCTTCCGGATCGAAACCCTTCAAGGTCGAGGGTGATATAGGTAAACCCGAGCTTTTTCAACTCTCTGGTTATCCCTTTCCGTACCGTAGGATCATAAAGCCGTTCAATGTCTTCCGGTTCCACTTCAATGCGTGCAATAGAACCGTGATGTCTTACTCTGCACTGTTTGAAGTTGAGTGAGTAAAGGTATTCTTCAGCCTGTTCGACCATGTGCAGCTTTTTTTTGTCTATTGATTGACCGTAGGGAAATCGAGAAGCGAGGCAGGCTAAAGAGGGCTTGTCAAAGGTAGGGAGCTTAAGTTTTTTTGAGAGTTGCCTGATTTCTTCTTTTGTAAAGCCAGCTTCCCGGAGAGGGCTTCTCACGCCTAATTCTTTTACCGCTTGAAATCCAGGACGAAAGTCTTTTTCATCATCCCGGTTTGAAGCCTCTACGATGTAGCGGTAACCTTTTTTTTGAGCAATCAGCTGTAACTGCGAGAAGAGCTCCCGTTTACAGAAATAACAGCGGTTAGTAGGATTTTGGGTAAATTGTGAACTATCTAACTCGTGTGTTGTAATACAGTCATGTTGTGCCTTGAGTCCCTTTGCGATATCCCGGGCAGACTGCTCTTCCCGTTTGGGATAGGTGGACGAGAGAGCGGTTACGGCCAGCACCTTCTCATGAAGGACATCCTGTGCGACTTTGAGGAGCAGTGTGCTGTCTACTCCTCCGGAAAAGGCAACAAGGACACTGTCCATTTTGCTTAAGATGTTCTCTAGTTTTTTAAGTTTTGTATCCACACCTCTTCACCTGAGAGAAAGCATTTTTTGAACCGGTTTTTGCGCCCTATCCCGAAGTTCGTCAGGCACACGTACCTGAACGACCATTTCTTCCAGGGACCAGAGGACCTTTTCAAGCGTGATCAGCTTCATATTGGGACAGATAGCCTGTTCACTTGCAGGTATAAATATTTTTGAAGGATTTTCTTTGCGTAACCGATAGATGAGGCCTATTTCGGTGCCAATGATGAATTCCCTGTCCGCACTTTCTCGTGCATACTTCAACATCCCACCGGTCCCCAGTGCTTTGTCAGCCAGGGCGGTGACATCTGAGCGGCACTCTGGGTGAACGATAACCTTTGCTTCAGGATATGCCTGCTTCAGCTTGACGATGTCCTGTGCCAGAATGCGCTGGTGGGTGGGGCAGTAGCCCGGCCAGAGGAGCATTTCCCTTTTGCTGTGGGCCGCAGTATAAGCACCCAGATACCGATCGGGGACAAAGATAATGGGTTTTCCTTCAGGAATACCTGCTACTACTTTAAGTGCATTGCTGGATGTACAGCAGATATCGCACTCGGCCTTTACCGCTGCAGATGTATTGATATAACATACCACAGTGGCTTCAGGGGACTGCCTCTTTTTTTCTCGCAGGTCCTCCACGCTTACCATATCCGCCATGGGACACCCCGCATGTTCATCGGGAAGGAGCACGATCTTGTCCGGGCAGAGCAGTGAGGCGGTTTCTGCCATAAAGTGTACACCGCAGAAAACAATGACCCGGGCATCCGTTTGCGACGCCTTTTGGCTGAGGTCAAGCGAATCACCAACAAAGTCGGCTATGTCCTGCACTTCTCCCAGCTGGTAGTTGTGAGCAAGGATAACAGCATCCCGCTGCTTTTTTAAGTGCAGAATTTTCTCTTTAATTGCTTCAACCTCGTTCATAGCACTATACACCCCATTGTCTATCTGATCACTCTACACTGCTTTTGAGAAACTAACATTATTGCTATAGATGTGCAACTGTTTTTATATGCTGGGTGGTTGCCAGTTTAAGCAGGTAAACGATACGATCAGGGGGTATATGATTATGAGGGAACAGGGTCGGGAAGGTAGGTAAGCTTTCTTAGTAGCTCATCGTGTAATCTCCTCTACTCATGTGAGCGCTTAATTGTCATTGCGAGGGCTGTAACGACGAAGCGATCTATGTTTCTACCATACAAACATTCATGCCCCTTTTGGGCACCACAAAACATGAAAATCGTTTTTCCTCTTCTCTCCTTCCTTACCCCTCCCCTTAATCCCCTCCCCAGCGGGGAGAGGAGATGGTCTGGGCGTAGCTACTATCCTCTCTCCCCAGCGGGGAGAGAGGATAGTTGTGGGTGAACAAAGATTCCCTCTCCCTTGGGGGAGAGGGTGAGGGGGTACTATCAATCTATTTTTGTGTTAAATCAAAATGTAACAAAGACTGAGATTGCTTAGCTTTGCTGGTACCCTGAAGGTTCACGTAGTCATCCTGAGGAAGTGCCCTTGGGGTGCAATGACCACATACAAAGGTACCAATTATTACATGAACTTCTGGGATGAGACACTAGTAATGTACGGTGAATCCCAGGAGGGGCTTGATCGATAGTTCATATTTATGTCTGAACTGTTCCAGGTAGGCGTCGGTAACTTTTTTGTTGTAGGTGTGTGTGCTATTCAGCGCTCCGAATATATTGCCGCTGTAGTAATTAAGGGTGAAGAGAGAGAGGAATCCTCCGGCGGTATAAAGATCGTTGCTAAATGCCTCATAGGTGCCAAAGGCAAGCAGGGCATTAGTGAAAAACGCAAAGAGAGCTTGCTTCTTTTTCCCGGTATACAGATGACCAGCCCCCGGAATAACTGCAGCTAAAAACCCGGCTAGATAGGGTGACTTGTGGGGAAGTTGTGGCAGTTGTTCTAAAGCACTCGCTAACTCCCGGGAGGGTTGCTGGTAGTCACTGCTTTCCCTGACACGAAGCAGGTGCTCTTGTGCAGCCCCATAATCTTCCAGGTAAATAGCGGTCCAGGCACTGTTCCACTGAGCCTTATCAGCCAGGGGAGTATCAGGATTGTCTTTAACAAAGCTGTTAAATTCTATGAGGGCCTGCTCATAATCCTTGTTCAGCAGGAAGCACTTTCCCACGTTGTAAGCCGCTTCTTTTCCCACATTGTGATCGTGGTATTCATCTGCCAGTAACCGAAAGAGTTCAATGGCCTTGTCATACTGTTCTCCCCGTTTATAACAGAAAGCAATTTTAAGACGTGCTTCAGGAGTAGATGGATGATCAGGGTTAAAGTAGATAAACCGTTCATATTCAGTCACTGCTTGATAGTAGTGTCCCTTATCAAACAGGTGGTGGGCAAAACCTAATTGAGATTTCTCTTCCTCTTCCTGTGCAAAGCCAGGGGCGGTGACAGAGAGGAAGAGGATGGTTAGGATAACGAGTATAAAAGAAAAGAGATAGTTGCTTCTCATGACCACACGGTTTTTAGTTTTTGTCTGAAGCTCCTGCTTCGAGCTGTTCGATCTTCACCAGTGTTCTGGTGGCCTCCTCAGCCAGTGGATGATCCGGATAGTGAGCAAGAAAAGCTGCGTAGTGATTGCGAGCAGACTGGTAATTGCGCATGAGGTATAAGACTTCAGCCTGTTCAAAAGATGCTTTTATACCCGTACCGGTGCCGGGATACCCCTTTGCCAGGGATGTATAGCATTCAAGGGCAGAAGGATAATCTCCTGCTCTTTTTGCAGCAGTCGCAAGGTTAAATCGTGCTTTGGGAATGTCTGGGTGTGTGGGATAAAAATAAAGGAATCTTTTGTACTCCATAGTGGCTCTGTAGAGGGTACCACTATGGAAGAGAGAATCTGCAAAGGCCATGATTGCATCTGCATCCCTGTGTGTTTCACCTTCAGCTGCTTTCCCCGGCATTGCCATAAGGAGGAAGGAAAGGATGCAGAGAAAAAGTGCACGGAGGGTGCTTGTGGAGAAAGAGGTCGCTTTCATGGGGCAGTGTCCGCTCCTTTGAGAAACCAGAAATCATTGTTTTCAACGGGGTCGTAAATGTAGTACCTGCCATACTTGAAGATGAGTTCATATCCCTCGGGTGAATGGTTGCGGTTGGCGCGCTCGTTTGCCATGGCCAGCCCGATAAAGAGTCCGTGTTTTTTCAAAGCCTGTCGAGCATATGCCGAACAGGTAGGATAAAAGTCACAGGTCGGCCCATCAACGGGTGAGATTACCTTTTGAAAGAAGGTTATGAGTAGCTGGGTGGGAAAGGTGGTAAGCTTGTCAAAAACAGTTTGCCTGATGTGATGGGGCTGTGATTGGATAAGTGTTTTCTCGTAGATACTGTCCTTGTCCCACGGTCCCCATAGGGAGCTCCCAGCGGTAGCCAGTGGGGTTAAGGAGAAAAAAAGGGCTAGTGTCAGAAAATATAAGATGTATTTTATTGTAGGAATTTGTTTGCTCACAGACATGAGATAGTATGGGTTACGGGTTTACGATATGAGAAACTCATGGATTTTTGGAGTACTGGAGTGATGGAGTAATGAGCCCTCACATTTCGGATTCTTTATTTTTAATTTTAGGCATTCTAGGCACTTTAGCTCAATTTAGGCATTTTCTTCTTACTTTCTTTCCGCTTCACCGGTCATGGGCACAAATCGTACCCCTGAGATACGCTCAACCTGTAATGTCCCTTTCACCTTGGTTACAAGGGTTAATGTCTGATAGAGGAGCGTTTCGCCGACAGGGATAATAAGTCTTCCCCCCTCTTTCAATTGCTTCGTAAGGGGGGGAGGAATGTTATCGGGAGCACAGGTCACAATAACGGCGTCAAAGGGTGCGTGCTCAGGCCAGCCGAAATAGCCATCTCCCTGTTTTACTTCTATGTTACGATAGCCGAGATCCTTGAGTTTTGCCGATGCCTTTTTTGCTAACCCTTTTTTTATTTCAATGGAGTACACCTTGTCCACCAGTTCTGCCAGAACAGCAGCCTGGTAACCTGATCCTGTCCCAATTTCCAGCACCTTATCGGTTGGTTTTAATCTGAGACACTGGGTCATTAATGCCACGATGTAGGGTTGAGATATGGTTTGACCTTCTCCTATGGTGAGGGGATGATCGTTATAGGCGACATTCCAGAGATCCTTATTAACAAAAAGGTGTCTTTTTACCTTTTCCATTGCTGATAATACCTTTGGGTCGGAGATATCTCTTCCCTTCAGGTCTTTTTCTATCATCCTTTGTCGGGCTTCCTTGAAAGGATCCTCCTGGGCATGGCTTTGCAAGGGTGGCAGGAGGAGGATGATCAGGAAAGCAATAATCAATGATACATTCTTCATGGCAAACACCTTTTTGGTAATAGGTTATTTGACAGTAAAATCTAAAGTGATCTGGTTTTATCGTTTAATAAATATAAATAAAAAATATTTTAACAATGATAAATAATGCTTTTTTTAACGTTATTTTCCTATGGTGCGCTGGAGGCTGTATGGTATTCCATAAATGCCTTGACAAGGGGAATTATCTTGTGATAGTTTCGACTCCATCTTTTTAAAAAGGCTTTTAGATTCTTACGCAACTAAATTTGAGAATTCCTCTTGCAGATATATTTGTGGTAGGAGCGGCTTTAAGCCGCGTATTTACCACTCCTCTTAATTATCCAGTTTATTTTTTAAAAGTCAAAATTTTATTTTATGTCCTTCAAGAATATTACCTTAAAGAAAGAGAGCGCGATAGCGCTCATTACGTTTAATCGCCCCAAAGTTTTAAACGCACTCAATGCGGACACGCTCAGTGAACTCTACGAGGTAGTTACTACGCTGAATGATGATAAAGGGGTGCGGGTGATAATTATTACCGGAAATGGGAAGGCCTTTGTTGCAGGTGCAGATATTGCCGAGATGCAGAAGTATACCCCTGATGAGGCCAGAAGGTTTAGTCAGTTGGGACATAAAACGATGGATGCCATTCAGAATGCGGGTAAGCCGGTGATTGCGGCAGTAAACGGGTATGCCCTGGGTGGTGGCCTGGAACTGGCCCTCGCCTGTGATATCATCATCGCATCTGATAAAGCCCTGTTGGGGTTGCCCGAGGTTAATCTAGGACTTATACAGGGATTTGGCGGTACACAGAGGCTGTCCCGCTTGATCGGGAAATCGCGTGCGAAAGAGCTTATCTTCACCGGCGATGCCGTAACAGCACAAAGGGCCTATGAGATAGGCATGGTTAACAGGGTAGTTCCTCCGGAAGAGTTACTTGCTGAAGCGGAAGCGATGGCAC
>CALJBY010000154.1 GCA_938024025.1 uncultured bacterium | reverse complement strand
GTACTACAAAATACCCTTTCCGGTTCAACCGCTTAAGGCCGTTGCGGCCATTGCTCTGGTCAATGCCGTAAGACCCGAACTCATCGCGACCACGGCATATCTCATGTCTGCCGTGATGCTGCTCTTCCTTTTCTTCGATTTATCAAAATATTTAGATAGGATTTTTTCAAAACCCATCGTGAGAGGCATCCAGTTCGGTCTGGGTATACTCCTCATAACAAGCGGTATACGGCTTATTGTGAAAGGAGAAATTATTGCCGGCGTGGCACTGCCAGCTATAGAATTCAGTGGTTTCATCTGGGGATCAAATGCGGTGTCACTTTTTCTGCCATCACTGGATGATATAGCAACAGCATTCGTACTCCTGCTCATACCTCAAATTCCGCTTACCCTCGGTAATTCTATGGTGGCAACTGCTGATCTGGCCAAAGATTATTTTGGGAAAAGAGCCAGAAGAGTTACCTACAGAAACCTGGCAGGCACCATTAGTGTGGGAAATCTCCTGGCAGGGCTGATCGGGGGAATGCCCGTGTGTCATGGATGTGGGGGACTCACTGCACACTATCGGTTTGGAGCACGAACAGCATGGGCAAATTTGATAATCGGTACTGCCTTTATCGCGGTTGCCCTTCTTTTCGCACACGTGAGCCCCTATTTTTTACGAGAGCTTCCCCTCTCCGTTTTTGGCACGGCCCTCATCTTTGTGGGTGTCTTTCACGCACTCTTAGCTCGAGATATGAGAAAAAAGAAGGATGTTGTTCTTGTTGTGGTTATGGGACTGGTTACCCTGTTTTACAAAAATCTCACCCTGGCACTCTGTGCGGGGTTACTCCTGAGAGAAGTCTTACGCTACAGGGTCTACTATGAATGCTTGTGTAACCTCCCTGGAGTTATTTTCCCTAAGGGACAAAGGCAAGAGATCTCTATCCCTCAGAGCTATAAGAACAGAGAAAAAGCTATCCCTGAGAGACAGATTCCAGATCATTACACCCGGGAAATCAAACAGCTAAGAATTGCGGTGACGGCGGCTCGACATCTCAATCCTCTCTATGATGTTCCTAAACCTGCACCGCAGCATGCGTCAGAAAGAGAGTACCTCTCACATGATGAAATCTACCGGTTGTCACGGATTGCCCGCGGCCTTGGCATTGAGAAGATAAGGATAACAGGGGGTGAACCCCTTTTAAGAGAGGACATTGTAAAGTTGATCAAATCTCTTGCTTCTCTCACTGACGTGAAAGATCTCTCTCTTGCAACTGATGGGATACTGCTTGCACACTACGCCCACCCATTAAAAAAAGCTGGCTTACAAAAAATACAGGTGACCCTGGATACCCTCAAGGAAGAAAAGTTTAAGGCTATTACCGGTGGTAAAAAGTTAACGGGAGTTATTTCAGGCATTAAAAGAGCACAGGATGCCGGCATTACCGTTAGAGTCAACGTTGTTGTACTCAAGGGCATCAATGATGATGAACTGGAGGATTTTATCAGATTCAGCAAAACACATGAAGTGACGGTCAGGTTCATTGAGTATATGCCCATTGTTCTAAACCCTCAGCAGCAGCACTACTTCATGTCCAGGGAAGAAATAATTGAAAAGCTTTCTGCTCATTTAAATTTTAAAGTCTACCCCCATGGGAAGGTCGATGATCCAACAAAATACCTTTCTCTCATACAGGGGGGAGAAACTGGACTGATCAGCCCGGTAAATCATGGTCTTTGCCGCAATTGCAACAGATTGAAACTGACGTCCGATGGTCTTCTCAGTAGTTGTCTTGTGCAGGATGTACAGGTTGATCTCACGGCTCCTTTGAGAAATAAGGCACGGGATGAAGACATTGCAGCACTCTTTAAAAGCGCTGTGTTACTTAAGCCCGAGCACGGCATCTGCGCATTGAGGGAACAAACAACAGGGGGTGCCCTATAGTGGAAAGAAAACAGATGACAGGTGTTATCCTTGCAGGGGGAGAAGGAAAGAGATTGGGAAGGGATAAAACCGAGATCGTGTTAGCCCGGGAAGAATCCGTCATAGAAAATATTATCTCTAAATTGAGCACATCATTCGAAGAACTATTAATGATTACATCACAGAAGAAATATACACACTATGCTCACCGCTTTGCTCACCTGAATGTAAAAATCCGCACTGATATTTTCGATGCACGAGGAGCAATAGCTGGAGTTCACAGCGGCCTGCACCATGCATCGCACCACTACTCGTTCTTTGTGGGGTGTGACATGCCCTTTTTAAATCTCTCCCTCATTGACTACTTTAAAGAGATTGCTGATGGAAACGACGTCGTGGTGGCACAATGCGAAGCCGGGTATGAACCCCTCCATGCAATGTATGCCAAGTCATGCATCCCCTATCTCACAAAACTTATTCACAACAACAACTTGAGGATTTATGACTTTTACCCTGACGTGCGCTCCAGGATTGTACACGATGACGAAATTGCACGGTATGACCCTGAAAAGTTAAGCTTCTTTAATATCAATACCAGGCAAGCATTGCATGAAGCACATAAAATCCACGAGTCCTTAGTAAAGAGGGAGAACTGTACACTATGATACCCATTATTTCCATTGTAGGAAAATCAGATAGTGGTAAGACTACGCTTATTGAAAAGCTCATCCCGGAGCTCAACCGGAAAGGTTATCGGGTTGCCACCGTTAAACATGATGTCCATAGCTTTGAGGTGGACCGGGAAGGAAAGGACAGCTGGCGCCACCGGAGGGCGGGTTCTCATAGCACAGTCATATCTTCTCCTCAGCAGCTTGCTATCATTCGTGACATGGAGCACGATGCATCCTTAGAAGAGATACGGGATCGGTTTATTCGTGACGTAGACATTATTATAACTGAAGGCTACAAAAAGGACAGCGCACCCAAGGTAGAGGTTTTTCGTAAGGAAGCGCACCGGGAACCTCTTTGCACCAGGGATGACAACCTTGTCGCTTTTGTCAGTAACCAGCACTTCGATCTTGGGGTGCCCTGTCTTGACCTTAATGATGGTAAGGCATTGGCTGACCTCCTTGAGCGCACAGTGCTCACGCCGGACATACAACAAAGAGTATGTCTGAAAGTTGATGGGAAAAACGTTCCTCTCAAATCGTTCACCGGATCTTTTATTGAAGAGACGGTACGAGGCATACTTGCTTCACTTAAGGGATGTAATAACCCACAAAACATTGAGCTTACAATCGGCTAAAGTGAGGTGCCGTGCATAGAGAGAAAATAAAGCTCTCTGTAGAGATACCTGATAAAAATTATTGGAAACGCCTGGTGAGCTGTCAGGAAGCCTGTCCTGTACACACAGACGCACGGGGTTATGTGCGGGCCATCGCTGAAAGTGATGATGAGCTGGCCTTTCGCATTGCCAGAGGTCCCAATCCCCTTGCATCGATCTGCGGACGCGTGTGTCAGGCACCTTGTGAAGAGGCATGCCGCCGTTCGGCTGTCGATGCCCCCATCTCCATCCGCGCGCTTAAGCGCTTTGCCACTGAGAAAGGGGGGGCAGAGTCAGGACGTAAGACACCGCTCTCCGTTGTAGAAAGTGTACGCAGGATTGCAACTGAAAACGCGGCCCAGGAAGAGCTCTGCCACATCACAAAAGCCCAATCCGATGGAAGACTCCCCCGCGCCGAGGGACAGCCCGTTGCCATCATTGGCGGAGGGCCTGCAGGTCTGGCCTGTGCCCATGATCTTGCGCTCTTCGGTTTTGCTCCCGTTGTTTTTGAGATGGAACCTAAACCTGCAGGAATGCTGTACACCGGTATTCCCTCGTTTCGCCTCCCCCGGGAAGTAATAGATGCGGAAATTGAAGTCATTAAACGTCTCGGCGTCTCCATGCGCTGTGGTACCACTGTTGGGCAGGATATACAGTTTGACGAACTGCTCAAGGAATTTTCTGCAACGGTTATCGCTGTAGGAGCAAAGTACTCCCGGGGTCTTAACATCCCCGGTGAAGATGGACTCGGTGTGCATGGCGGGGTTGAATTCTTGAGAAAACTCTCAATGGGCGAGGACGTCCAGCTCGGAAGGCATGTCGTGGTAATCGGCGGGGGATTCACCGCTATGGACTGCTCCCGCTCTTCGATCCGCTTCGGTGTAAGTGAAGTAGTAACCGTGCTCTATCGGCGGACGCGTGACGAAATGCCCGTGAGCGATCTTGAACTCGAAGAGGCACGTGAAGAAGGAGTTGACATTAGATACCTTGTAACGCCACTGGCCATTGAAAAAGATGCGGCGGGGAAGGTAACCGGTGTCCGTCTCCAGAAAAACCGGCTTGGTCCACCGGATGCAGACGGCCGGCGAAAACCGGAACCTGTTCCCGATTCCGAGTTCCTGCAGCCCTGCGACACCGTGATACAGGCAATTGGCCAGCAGACAGACCTCAGTTTTATAGACGAGACGCGTGATGGGCTAACCTTTAATGAGTGGGGGCTCATTGACTGTCATGAAGAAAGCCTTGCTACCAAAGTTCCCGGAGTATTCATGGCAGGCGATGCAGCCTACGGTACCCGGGTAATTATCGATGCAGTTGCAAGTGGTAAAAAAGCAGCCCGTTCAATCTACCACTATCTCACGAAACATCACGTTACCATAGGGCTCACACAAACCCATGAGGACCTTGGAAGATACGGACGTGAGGCTGGCTATGAGGCCGTCGACCGTATTGTAATTCCCCGGGCAGAGGCAGAGTCCCGTATTGCAGATCACACATCGAGCGTGGAGCTGGGCTACGATGATACGAACGCCCGTCTCGAGGCAAGCCGCTGCCTTGACTGTTCAGTTAACACTATTTTTGATGGGCAAAAATGCATCCTCTGCGGGGGATGTGTCGACATATGCCCCACCCAATGCTTAAAACTTGTACCCCTGAAAGATCTTAATCTTACAGAAATGCAACAGCAGAAGGCATCAGCATGTATTGGTGAGGACTGGGAGGACAGTTCTGCCATCATCAAAGATGAAGAAGCATGTATCAGGTGTGGACTCTGTGCTCGATGGTGCCCTGCTGGTACAATTACCATGGAAAGGATGAAATTTGCGGAGGAATGGTCATGAGCGAGCCAGGTGATAAACCAGTCAAACGAAGAGATTTTCTGGGCATTGCAGCCTTCGGTACCTTTTTAATTGCATCTGCAACGGCCTGTTTCGGCATTGTGCGGCTGTTTCTACCAAAGCTGTCTCCTGAACTGTCAAGGAGGTTTGAAATTGGAGAGCCCCAGGGTTTTCTCCTGGATGAAGTAAAAGTTCCCGCTGGCAGAAGTGTGTATGTCTTTCATGATACGAACGGTTTTTATGCCATCTCAGCCAAGTGTACCCACCTGGGCTGTATTGTCAGCTATGGTCCACAGGGGTTTTCCTGTCCCTGCCACGGTTCACGATTTGCTTCTGACGGCCGGGTTTTAAGCGGCTCTGCATCAAAAGCCCTTGAATGGTATGCCATTTCCCTGGCACCTAACGGCCAGCTGGTTGTGGATGAGGGGAAAACAGTGAAGACCGGAACGTTTTTTAATGTGTAACGGGAGTTACTAAAAGATGAGCAGATTTTACGTGTTTGTTGAAAATTTAAAAATGGTACCGGGTGCTTTCTGGAACAGCTTCTTCAGACATGGCGCTCCCACAACGGACCGCACACGTGCGGAAACTGTTTTTCACAATGTGTTTCTGCACATACATCCCGCACGGGTACACCGGTGGTCGCTCAAACCCGCACTCTCCCTTGGTCTAGGGGTAATGGTTACCGCTTCCTACATCATTCTGGCCCTCACGGGTATACTCCTGATGCTCTACTATAAGCCTTCCACCACCCTGGCCTACGAATCCATAAAGGATATCCATTTTGTCGTACCAACCGGCCGCTTTATCAGGAACCTTCATCGCTGGGGAGCACACCTGATGGTGATAACGGCCATACTCCACATGGCGCGGGTATTTTTCACCTCCTCGTATAAATCTTCGCGCCAGTTTAACTGGGTTGTCGGTTTGTTGCTGTTAGTACTTACCCTGATGCTCTCCTTTACCGGATATCTCCTGCCCTGGGACCA
>CALJBY010000153.1 GCA_938024025.1 uncultured bacterium | reverse complement strand
CGAGCGGATGTATTTTGATGAAAGGAAGCGGCGCATCGTTTTTCCGGTCAACAATTTTTCTGTCCCCTATGAAGGGCCCTACAAAAATTTTTACTCCTGGCACATCTATACACCGGACGGAAAGCACTGCATCAATCTCGGGGACTACGAGAAAAACAGAAGTGGGGGGAGTCAAAAACGACTCTCGGCCTTCTACAGCAAGGAGGAGCTGTTAAAGGGGCTCCTGCGGGATGTCGAGGAAAGCGGGGTCCACGTGTTCACCGGTGTTAATGTTATCGACCACACATGCCACGGAGGCTATAACGAGATTAGGACTGCCGAAGGCAAAATCTTCAGCGGGATCTTCACCATTGCCGCAGACGGAATCAACTCGCGGCTGATGAAGGTTTTACAGCTCAACCGGGAGCGCCGGTTTTTCGGTACCATTCAGGGGGTCGGCTATTACATGACGGGTGTTACCACACCCCATCCCGAGGCAATCAATTATCCGGTCATTTTCCACGAATCCACCCAGTTTCCCATCATGTTCTGGGTTGGCCTGAGCCCCTACGGTGAGGATGAATACTGGGTGTATGCCGGGGGATGCACCCATCCGGAAATAAGCTATAAAGAAGTCCTTGACAAGACCATCAAGGACAGTCCTTTTGCACACTGGTTTGAAAATGCTTCAGTTGTGCGGCATCACGGACATGTGGCCAATATATGGTCTCCCGCCCCGACTCCTTTTAAAGATAACGTGCTCATTGTGGGAGATGCCGGCTGGACTGTCGAGGCAGAATGCACGGGGTCGATGATGTCCGGGCGCAAGGCCGCAAACGCGATCTGCGAGGCGTTGCGAGACGGTCGGCCGAACCAGCAAGGAGTTCAGAACTATATCGACTGGTGGCAAAAGAATTTCCCGGGTTTCATGGACTACACGGAGTTTCTGAAGCTGCTGAGTTCGGGCCTGGTCGGAGAAGACATTGCAAACTATCTCTACAAACTTGTTACCGAAACCCTACCCTGCTCGCTCAATCCTTACAACCTGTTGAATAATATTAATGCCTCGATTATGGGTAAAGTGGACAGAATACAGAAGGAACGCCCGGATATCCTCGCCACGCTACAGAAACTGTCCGGTATACCGGTTGAGGAACAGATGAAGATATTTGCGGCAACGGGGTTTCCAAATCGTTGATCTGTGAAAGGAAATAGATTCCCATGGTTAGAATGCCTTTTTGTTTTTCCGCTCACCGGCGTGCGTTAAAGGTCAAACGCAGAGGTGACCTTGTTGGATACGCAGTTACTGCAATGGTGGTGCTGGTCCTTATCACGACTCCCTGTCAGGCACAATCGGAAAGTAAAAGGCCTGACAGTCCGGTTACACGTGGTGAAGGTGCCAAAGTACCTACTGACTGTCCGCTTCGTGATAAAGGTGCTGCGCATGAACATAAAACGCCTTTTGGGAGCACGGAAAAGTACATTGACTTTCTGGAGAGACCGGACAGGGTTACCTGGCAGAAACCCGGTGCGGTGATTGAAGCGTTTAAGCTTGAGGGTGATGAAAAAATAGCTGATGTCGGTGCCGGGTCCGGATATTTTGCTCTCCGTTTTGCCTCCGCTCTTCCCCGAGGCAGGGTTTACGCAATTGATGTTGATCCTGCCATGATTCATCATATCCGCCACAGGGCAATGGCAGACACTATTGACAACGTCGAGGTTATCCTTTCTTCCCCGGACGACCCAAAAGTACCCAAAGATTCAGAGATTGTCTTTATCTGTGATGTCCTTCACCACGTGGAGAATAAATCCCGGTGGCTTAAGAAAATCCATGGTGAAGTGGAAACAGGAGCCCGGTTGATACTCATTGAGTATAAAGAGGGAGATCTGCCGCAAGGGCCTCCGGAGTGGATGAAAATGTCACCAAAAGAAGTTACCGCAAATGCTCTCGGTGCAGGCTTTACCCACGTTTCCACGGACAATGACCTGCTACCCTACCAAACCCTCTTTGTGTTTGAAAAACAGTAACCTGGGTGACCACCGTCACCAATAAAAGTGCAACCCCCTTTTTTGCCGGAAAATAATGCCATGACCAAACAATATGATGTAGTGATTGTGGGGGCAGGTCCTGCCGGCCTTATGGCTGCCAAAACGGCGGGAGAAAGTGGACTCAACATTGCTCTCATAGAGAGGAAGAAAGATATTTCCTGGGTGCGCCGTACGGACGCCGGGATCATTGCCTTAAATGAGTACATTTATGGTCAGATTGTAACGTTCAATAGAGCAACACAGACGCTGGTCTTTCCGGTTGCTGGTTTTTCGGTGAAGTATGAAGGTCCCTGGAATGACAACCGCTACGGTTTTCACTTCTACTCGCCCGGAGGGAAACGGTTTAAGGTGGGAGACTGGGCAGAGCTGAAGAAGGACCCGGTGAAAAACAGCAAGGGCGTTGCTCTGTCCAAAGGAAAACTGCTCGAGGGCATCCTTGCCGAGGCGCAGTCCAGCGGGGTCGAGTACTTTCCCAATACCAACGTGACGGGAGTAGCCATACAGGATGACGGTATCACAGTAGAAACAAACCAGAAAAATTTCCAGGGGCGTTTTGTCGTTGCCGCAGACGGGGTCAACTCACGGATCGTGCGTGCTCTCGGCCTCAACAAGCAGCGGCAGTTTTCCGGAACCTCCTGTTACCTTACCCGGGTGATGACCGGAGTAGTGCCCCCGGAGGTTGAAGGAATCCTTTTTATCATGACCATGTATGGAACATTTTCAATCTCACAGGTCTGCGATAAGGATCATTACCATGTGGGCATCGTGACGAATGACCCAAAGGATGAACTGGAGATGCTCCTGCAGAGGTTTACTCATGATGATCCAGTTTTTTCTCCCTGGTTCAGGAACGCAAAGCGGGTGGATGATGAATGCTGTGTGGTGAATACATTGCAGGCTATCGAAAGGCCTTTCTACCGGAACGTTATACTTGTTGGTGATGCGTGCTGGTCCTATCAATTTAGCAATGCGCTCTCACTCACTGCAGGCTATCACCTCGGCTATGCCCTGACCAGGGCCTTTCTTAACGGAAAAATGAATGAGGAAGGGGTAGCCCAGTATCTGGAGTGGTATGATACCCAGATCTATAAGCCATATGGACAACTGCCATTCGGAGGGGGGAATCTTACACAATACCTCACCGCAGAAGAGTTGGACTACCTGGCCGCACTACCTGCAGCCCCGGCCCCATCCACCGCGAGTTTTACGCGGGTGTTTCACACCATCCTTGAAACCTACATGCCCCTGTCGGAGCGCATCAAGGAGGACCATCCCGCAATCTTGGAGAAGTTTAAGGCAATGGGTGAGGACATGGAGAAGAACCTGGAGGAAAAAAAGAAGGCCGGCTTTCCCAACAAATAGGAACAAAGGGGGCAGACGATGACACGATCAGTGAGAGGCAAACGCACATCAGCTCAATCAAGCCAGAGGATACAAAAGAATACGAAGAGCAGAGATCGTTTGGAAAAAGAGATAGTACGGTTTCTTAACGAGTCAAGCAGTAAACGGGGACAACAAACCAACCCGGAGGAACTCCCGGATAATGGTCTGGGGTGTGTGCTGGCAACATCCCGGAATAATGTTCCGCGTGCGACGCCTGTCGATTTTTATAACGACGGGTTGAC
The DNA here is from genome assembly GCA_938024025.1 of uncultured bacterium. Lineage (GTDB taxonomy): Bacteria > Desulfobacterota > WTBG01 > WTBG01 > WTBG01 > CALJBY01. Next base: position 4,132 of record CALJBY010000153.1, on the reverse strand, counting down.
CATCTGGATCATCGGTGACCCCGGAAAAAAAATTCTTAACATCAGGTCCAACAACCGGGTATCTGTTGGGGTGTATCATCCCATGGACAGGAGTAAACCGAACAGGAGCCTTCAGATTCAGGGGAAAGCCAGGCTCGTCAATTATAAAGATCACAAGAAAGCGTTTTTACCCGCAGTAAAAAAATTCGGCATCCTCCGGACGATTGAAAATATGGCTGACAAACAGGTGCAGAAGCAACTCCTCTCACCGGAAGAACGCGCTCCGTGGGTTGAGAGGACACTCAGCCGCTTCAACCTGATTCGGATTATACCGGATGAAATCACCTGCCTCTTTATCCATCCCGTTAAAGGAATGGAAAAGGACGTGTGGAAAAAGAGAGCCGCCCGCACACCATAGGCAATGTGTAGGAGAAACAAACATGTGTGAATTTTGCATGAAACACGGTGAAGGGAAAAAGTGGTATCTTGAAGCCAGCAACTACTCGGAAGACCTGCTGAGTGACGTGCGCAGACAAAAGTTTCTTGTCAATTTCTTTTCGGAAACTGACAAGCTTGAAGGAGCTCTCAATAAGTTTGAGAAGCTTGATAAGGCCCCCTGGTTAGTAAAGCGGTTTGTCCGCTGGCGATTGGACCGGTTCTTCAGGAAAAACCACCACGGCCAGGTACTTCCCATTGAAGATGTAGAAAAGATATTTGGATTTACCAACTCCATTGTCAGATTCAGCTGTATATGTCGCACCGTCATGAAGAGTAAAGAAAAGCGCTATTGCTACGGGTTGAGCATGGGGCCCCAGGGTGGTAAATTTGCCGCGCTGATTGACGAAGTGGTACCCGGTTTCCTTGATGGGCCGGACTCAAAAGGGATGGAACTATTAAGTAAGGAAGAGGCTTTAGCGGCCTTTAAGGAGCATGAGCGAGAAGGTCTCTGTCACAGCATCTGGACGTTCGGTACGCCTTTTATTGGAGGCATCTGCAACTGTGACCGGCCGGACTGTATCGCCATGAAAACAACCGTGACCCATGACATCCCGAGCATGTACCGGGCGGAGCATGTTGCTCAGCTGGATCCGGCACGGTGTACTGGCTGCCGTCAGTGTATGCGCGTGTGTCAGTTTGGAGCCCTTTCCTACAGCGGGGGAAACAAAAAGGTTGCTGTTGATGCTCGGCGCTGCTACGGGTGTGGTATCTGCCGGGCCGTCTGCGAAAATAATGCCATCCACCTTGAAGACCGATCGAACGTGCCTGCAGTTGCCAACCTGTGGTAAGGGTATCAAGTCTACCTTTGACTCTTACCATTGAGGAGGAAAAACACTATGCGATCCTTATCAGAAAGCGAGATAAGAACAGTCCTTGATGAATGGACCTGGGGGACGCTTATTGCAATTGAAGATGATAAACCCTATGCCATTGAGCTTTCCTACGCCACCGATGGTGCATATGTCTATTGCGGCTCCATGCCGGGTGGACGGATGGCACAGTGTGTCAAGGACAATACCAACGTGATTTTCAAGGTCTGTGACTCATCAAAAGACACATCACATTTCAGGGCAGTGATTGTCGAAGGAACGGTTAAGAAGCTCACCCGAAGGGATGAGATCATGGAGGGGCTTGGAGTGCTGTATAAAAAACTGGGACTTCCCGAATCCCGGATTGCACCACGCACCGGGGAGTTGTTAGCAAAGGTTCCGGAGTCAAGCTTTTATCGCATTACCATAAAGGAGCTTGGCGGGAGGGCTATAGGATACTAAAAGACCATCCCGGCTAAGATTCCTTTTCTCAAATGATCATTAGCTGACCCATAGTGTGAGGCATAAATGATAGACAGTGAAAAGGTGTCCTTTTCAGCCCCGTCGATCCTCCAATGAAGTGATCAAGGGAGAATCATCGTGAAAATACAAATCATCTATTATTCGAAATATGGCTCTACTCAGGAAATCGCACAGGCAATGGGCAGAAAATTAAAAACCGCCACGGTGGTTGATGTAAGAGAGCTACAAGAGATTACAGGAGATCTGCTTGTAATCGGTTCTGCCATTTATAGCGAGGTACCACACAAAGATATCGAACGTTTGCTGGTAGATAAAGAAGGACAGTTACAGGATAAGCCTGTTGCCCTTTTCGCGGTGTGTCTCCGGAAGACGTATATCACATCAAAAATAGGGGAAGGCGGTGGGCCCGTTTACATTAAGAAGATGGAAAGGGCGCTTGGAAGGCCCCCGGTAGCGAGTATGATTTTTGGAGGAAGGATGATTGTAGATGAGCTCGACCCGGAAGACCGGGAGAGAACAGAGTCCTTTGCCAAAAGGCAGGGAATGCCCTTTAAGGATGTAAATGTAATGGCAGACAGTGAAGTAGATGAATTTATTGAGGACATTACAGCAAAAACAGCACGGTGAGTTACCCCTCATGTACACCATTCAAAAAAGCAGAGTGTTCTATGAAATATCTCTCCTCTGACAGAGTTCACGCCCGATGGGACAGGGACCTTGATCCCGTGCTCACCATTGTAGAAGGGGAAACGGTCTTGATAGAAACCAGGGACACGTCTGACGGCCAGATTCACCCTGGTTTCACCATGGCAGATGTGGGAAAAGTGGATACAGACCGTATTCATCCGCTTACGGGCCCCCTTTACATAGAAGGCGCAGAACCGGGCGACACCCTCGAAATTGTAATCGGGCAAATAACCCCCGCTGACACGGGGTTTAACATTGTACCTCCCGGCGGGAAGCATTTTGGTTTTCTCCCCGAAAAGCCCTGTGAAGCTTCTATCAGGTTCATGGACATCGATACTAAAAATGGCGTGGTGAAATTTTCAGATGCCATTCAGCTACCGTTAAACCCTTTTCTGGGAGTCATGGGTGTTGCCCCCCGTGATGCGGGTGCCATTCGCACCCTTACACCAGGAGCACATGGGGGAAACCTTGATCTTAAAGAACTGAGAACAGGGGCTAAGCTGTACCTTCCCGTTTTTGTCAGGGGTGCCCTCTTTTCTGCCGGGGACTGCCATGCTGCCCAGGGAGATGGTGAGGTTACCGGGGCAGCCGTAGAATGTGCGGGGAAGGCAGCGTTGACCTTTAATCTGATTAAAGGTACTCATGAAACGTTTCCCCGAGCAGAAACTGCGACGCACTATATAACCCTGGGATTCGAAGAGGATCTCACTGAGGCTGCAAGGAAGGCCACAGGAAGAATGATCGATTTTATTGCCAGGGAGAAAAATATCACTGAGAGCGAAGCGTATTCTCTTTGCAGTGTTGCAGGGGATGTGTGTATTACGCAAGTCGTCAATGGCATCATGGGAGCCCATGTTATGATGCCAAAGGCAATTTTTCTCAGATAGGGAAAACCGGTGGTACGAGAGAAAATGAAAATCGCGAGATTCAGAGGTTTTAAGAAGGGATTTATCCTGGAAGAAATTGTCAAGCCGGTAATACAAACCAATGAAGTCCTGGTGCGGGTCAAATGCTGTGCTGTCTCCGGCACTGATAGTTATCGCTACAGAGAGTATGAGAATCCTACGGTCAGGCCATTTGCAGATGGAGAAACACCGGGACACGAAATAGCCGGTTTAGTTGAAGCGATGGGGACTTCGGTCACCACCTGTGCTATTGGTGACAAGGTCGTCATTCAGCCCTTCTGGGGGTGTGGTACGTGTAGTTTCTGTAAGGCCGGCAGAGAAAACTTTTGTCCCGATATCAAGGCCTTCGGCTTTCATGTGCCGGGGGGATTTTCAGAGTACTTGAGCGTGAGAGAAGATATCGTGCTTACCATCGATCCTCAGGTGAGTTGTGAAGAAGCCGTTCCAGCACACCATGTGGCGGTAGATCTACACGGGCTCAAAGCGTCCGGGGTGACCTTCGGAGCGGACACATCTGTTGCTGTTTTTGGTGCAGGGAACCTCGGTCTTCTTATGGTCATGATGCTCACGTCAATGGGAGTCTCAAAAATATTTGCAGTTGACATTGAAGCATCGCGACTTGCACGTGCCCGGGAACTGTCACCCTGCATGACCATAAACGCCAGGGACAGTGACCCGGCCGATGTGCTGTTACGGGCAACTGATGGCATGGGTGTTGATGTTTCTGTGGAACTCGCTGGCGGCAGCGCTCCTACTATCGATCCTGCCATC
>CALJBY010000152.1 GCA_938024025.1 uncultured bacterium | reverse complement strand
TTGTGACACATCCTTGTTCTCTTTAACCATAATACTCAAATTACCATGTGAAACAGCAATGGTCGAAATCCTCACATTCTCACCCATAATGATTGTGCCCGTACGTTCATTGAGCACAACCTTGGCAATGGCGTCAGGAGCAATCTCCATATTCTCAACCAGGGAAATAAATTCCACCAATCTCCCCTGAAATTTTCCCGGAACTTTTACCGCTACCGTACCGGCGTCAACCGGCTGTGCAAGCTCTCCGCCTAAGCCCTGATTAATCACCCTGGTGAGACGCAGACAGCTGGTGAAATCGGGGCTGTTAAGATTTAAGGAGATTGCGTGCTCCTCCAGCAGCGTATTCGGCACATTTTTCTCAATGATGGCGCCCCCCGGTATATATGCCACGGTAGGATGATTCTTTTGGACACCACCCCCTGCATCTCCGCTTACCGCAAACCCACCGGTAGAGATGGCTCCCTGGGCAACAGCATACACCCTGTCGTCCGGCGCACTCAAGGCAGTCATGAGCAGCGTACCTCCCTGCAGGTCCGTGGCGTTACCCATGGAAGAAACCAGCACATCGATGCGCGTTCCCACCTTCGCAAAGGGTGGTAAGGTAGCAGTCACCATTACTCCCGCCACATTATCGAGGTCTACCTTGTCCCTGTCTACCACGATACCCATCCGCTCCATCATGTTGGTTAAGCTCTGGAAGGTAAATTCGGTCTTGTCATCATCACCGGAGCTGTTTAATCCAACCACCAGCCCATAGCCAATCAGCTGGTTGGGTCGTGCTCCCTTAATGCCAGCAATGTCTTTCACCCGGGCTGCCCACAGCTCATCCACCGCACCTGTCCACAACATAAGGCTTACAAGCACAAGGATGACAACACTTTTTTTTCTGACCCTCTCGCTACGGTACATGATTTCTCTTCTCCTTTTCACTGATTCCTGCCTGTTAGAGTGTATATATCCAATCGAAGAAACGATGAAAAATACCCGGTCCCTGCTTATCGCTAATCACACCTTTTCCAACGTATTCAATTCGTGCTTCTGCTACTTTATCCGAGGAAACGGTGTTATCAAATTCAATGTCTGCAGGGCGAACAATGCCGCTCAGGATAATTAATCGTTTTTCTCTTTCGACGGTCACCTCTTTTCTTCCCTCGACAAGGAGATTACCATTAGACATCACCTCGATAACTTTAGCGGCAATATTGGCAGTCAACTGTCCGCTACCCGAAATTGCTCCTGAACCACTGTGAGAACTCTTTGCTGAGCTTTCAATTTCAGGAGCAAAGGGTTCATCCTTTCCCCAGAAATTGTCCAGACCAAAACTCAGGGGGGAACCGAGAAACTTCACGATACCCGCCAGTATGTTTGTATCCCGTGAGGTCTTGGTTGAGACCTTCTGAGAGGCATTAGAAATCTCAGCAATTTGTATGGTCACAACGTCATTGATCCGCCGTGCCTTGTTATCCAGGTAAAAATCCGACCTCCGTTCTGCCCAGAGAGAACCTTCGTGACGGTAGGAAGAAAGGTCCCGCTTCATTTCCTGTGCCTGATCTCCAAGCCGCGCCGTATCGGATGCCGGTCTCTCGAGAGAGCAGAGTTTCCCAGCTGAAGCGACTGCTGGTACTAGCATAATGCCAACCACTAACCATAGAGCTCCTCTCTTTATCATCGTGTGCCTCCCTCAGTTTTTTGTGTGCTAAAAATCTATTCCAACGGTCCTCGAATCCCGTACCGTTGCATACAATTCTTTCCGGGAACTGGTATTAATCACCCGCACCATATCCCCCTTACATCCACTTTCCGTTACAACACCCTGAGTGGTAATCTTTAATACCTCAGACTCGGCAACAATCGTCACCAGATCTCCCCGCTTTACCAAAGGCGGCATTTCCAGAAAATTCAGTCTCAGGGGTGTTCCTGCTTCTACCACCCTCTTTGTCCGCTTCCCGATAACCTCCCGGGGGTCGGTAATCACACTGGAGGAAAGCTCCGCGAGATTCATTTTCTCCAAACGCACATCCTCTTTTGCAATAACGTCATTTCTTTTCAGGGGACGGTTACTCACCACCACCTCTTCGCTCACCTCTATCTCAGCAGTAACCCAGGCCTTTTTTTCCAGCCTTCCATCCACCAGAAAAGCTACTGAAAGGTTTGTTGTGCCCAGATAGTCTTCTTTTTTACGCGGCGTCACTTCATAGGTAATCTTCCCTTCAGCAAGGGTAATTTCTTTTGCCGGTGTAATCTTTATGAATACCGCTTTTGGATCCCACCGCATCTTTGTACGGATAAAACCTTTTACGATGTCTTCAATTTTTTGAGGAGTAATCGTAGTTGCCCCCCGCATCACTTCAATTTTTTCGGGAAGATCAATAGCAAGTGCTGCGCTATCTATATCACTGTGCCGTATCTTCATTTCAATATAGTAAGCACTCATCTCCCGCGTCTTACCAGGATCAGGGGCTTTACCGAGTTCGATTGCTTTTAACTGCTCGATCAGCTGCTGATCATCCCCTGCAATCTCAGCAATGGCACCCAGTGTAATCCGTTCCGAATGGACGCGGGGATGTTCTAAAGCCTTAAGCGTTGTTTTTGCCCAGGCAGCATAACAATTTCCCAGGAAGAGAACAGAGAACACGCCTGCACATACC
>CALJBY010000151.1 GCA_938024025.1 uncultured bacterium | reverse complement strand
GTGAAAGCGGTTCGCCGCCGACATCATTAGCGTGGTTCCTGGGCTGATCTGTAATTTGGACGATAGAGCTGTTTTCCGGATCAAACGGTAGCACTACCGGGCCATTATCGCTTCCAGCAATAACACCAGTGTAAGTGGTCAGATCAAGGTTGAGAACCGGAGGATGGCAGCCACCACAGAAAGCCTGATACTGCGGCTGCAAGTCACAGGCAAAGGATGCTGAAATCCCGGGCGTATAATCCACATGGATGTCGACACTTGCCTCTCCCACAAGCCCGTCGTTGTCAACAACGGTGAGAGCGGCCGTGTAGTCTCCCGGACATGTGTACGTATGCATTGGATCTTGTTCTGAGCTGTTTGATCCATCGCCAAAGTCCCAGAAGAATAAAGCTACCGATCCATCAGGATCACTTGCCGTCCCGGTAAATTGGACCGTGTGGGGATACTCGCCAGTAGGCTGATCAACTTCCACAGTGACCTCAGGCGGGAGAGCATTGCCCAGAATTGCGTCTAATGTCTTTTGCATGAGACTGGCAACGGCAAACGGCTGGTCCTGGTCTTCGCAAGCCATAATCCAGTCATCAGACGAATCTCCCCCTGAACAACCATCAATCCTGCGAATGATTTCATCTTCAAGAGCGTGTTGTGCTTGTTCATATTGTTTGTTTATCCACTGTTCTTTCACCTTCGGTTTATGACACTTGTTGCAATCATCAACTCTATTGATGATAAGCCCTGCCTTGTCTAAAAGAGCTCTTTTATGCCCGCCATTGGTATACGCCTCCTCAGGAAGGTCAGAAAGAACATTGTTGAGTCCACGTGCTTGAGAAAGGACAGAAGGTGTATAGATCTCTGCGATAGCATGAAATTTCCCCTGACCAAGACCTCCGACAAGTAGTGGCCTTCCATCTTTGAGGAGTGCACGCACAATGGAAGTCCTGGGAAACTGGACTGATCCCGACAGAACGAAATCATCGGTTTCAGGACGATAGAGGGCAGTTGTGGGGAGCACCTGCAGAAACTCGTTACCTCCTGTCGGGCATACAACTGTGCCATCCAGCAACCTGATACCATCAAGGTCAACCTTTCCATGAATAGGGTTTTCTGAGGTGGGAGAAAAAGTGTTAGCCACCGGATCATAAATTTCCGAATTATTCGCCACGTCAAGGCCGTCCCAGGAAAAGGCAAGCAGTACTCTACCGTCCCTTAAGAGGGTAGCCACCTGGGTAATCCTTGGTGAGAGCATTTGTCCTACTTCAGTGAATGTTTCTGTTGCAGGATCAAACATATCTACTGACGTGGTGATGTTCTTCAGCCCGGGTCCGAGTGATCCACCTATAACCAGCACTTTTCCGTCAGGCAATTTTACCATAGTGTGGAACTGTCTTGGAACGGTCATCGTTGATGTGAGCAGCCTGAAGGTACCGGTTGCAGGGTCGTATATCTCAGCAGTGTCCAGGGGCATCGTTGCGCCAGTAGAAACGCTGTCTCCGCCACCGGTTATCAGCACCAGACCGTTATCGAGCAGGATGTCTTTGTGACTCCTGCGGGGGACATGCATAGAGCCAGTGGGAGCAAACATGTCAGTAGCGGGGTCATAGATATCGGCACTGTCCAGTACCTTGGCTCCTGGAATAGCAGGACTTTGAAAATTTCTGCCACCGGTGACTAACACCCTGCCATCCGCAAGAGTTGTCTGGGTATGGCTCCACCTGGGGTCTGACATGGTATCCCCTGATAAGGTAAAGACGCGCGTATTCGGGTCAAGAATTTCGGCAGTATTCACGGGGAAAAATTGCGGTGGAGTGCCACCTCCAGTAACCAGGAAGTTTCCATCATCAAGAGGGGAACCAGCATGGATAAACCTCCCGATGGACATAGGGCCGGTCAATGACCACGCCCCTCTTTCACATCCCAGGTCAAAGGTATCATCATTCATGTGGCAGGTACTACACTGCGGATCAACATCAGGGATGTAGTCATGACAGTCATCGCAATTTGTTTCTGAGGTAAATCGGTGGTCAAAGTAGGGGTCGCCTGGGAATTCATGGCAGAGAGTGCAATCGTGATAGCCAATGATGTGTCCACCGTGACATTCCAAGCAGGCGTCAGGGTTGCGGCAATCACCAGGGACAACATTAGCGTAGAGAATCCCTGATGTCATTACTATAAAGGGTAGAACTGAAAAGAGAAATAAAATTTTTATCTTCTTCATTGTGTCCTCCTTTTAAATCTATAGCAATAATTAAATTCTTTGTGTAATGACAATGAAAATCCCCCCCTCTTACCACCTCCTTTCAATAAATAATCCCCTGCTCTGTATTCACCGGAAGAGCAAGGGATTGATAGGGATAATAATAACGTGTTATGCTTTTCATTGAGTTCTCCTGATGACTTTTTAGGGAAGCAGAGGGAAACTCACAGGAAGCGGTGATTGTCATCGCTTCCATTTTTTATGCATAAAAAAACTGCTCGATTAGATAGGGATAAATCCTCTGAGCAGCATATATGCATGTAAAGCTATGCATTGCGATGTAAGCCATGGTTATTTTCACCTTGATTACTACAAAAGGTTTACCTGGCCAACTAATCAAAAACGATTTCCTTATACCAATCTGGGCTTTTCATGTCAAGTCATATATTGTGTTAAATGTGCTCACAATAGAAACCATTACAGCTCAGCAGGTGTATTACAATAGTATTTAAGTAAAGTATAGAAAAAATAAAAACATGGTATCGAACATTGAGTCTGCAAATCCATTTCCAGTGTAAAAACCTCAGCTTATCCTATCGTCTTCATTGTGAAAATTTTCCATGAAACTACCCGTGCTTCATAAGCTGACAAATGAACTTGACAACCTGTACCCAATAGTAATAAGCTCAGAACTATGAGCTACAGTGGGAAACACACACGTTAAGAGCAACCATGATACTTGCCAAACGATTACTCATCATTGTACACCTGCTGGTACTCTTTACCGGCGTGTTATCCTCCCATGCCGCAACTACCACCACATCTCTCAAGCCCGATTCTGCCAAAGAGTGTGCACTGTGCCACTACAGCTGGGTCGAGACCTTTTTCTTCGAAAAGAGAAGCACTGAAATCGCAGCCTTCCCGGAAGCACCCCTCGTCGCTACTGCCGAGATGTGTTACTCCTGCCATGACGGGTCTACCGTAGATTCCCGTCAGGCGGTATATAATGACCGGAAGCATCAGGTCGGTATCATACCGTCTGATGCGGTAGAGATTCCTGAAATTTTTCCCCTTGATGAAGAGGGGAAGATGGACTGTGCAACCTGCCACAGTGCCCATGGCCTAACAACAAAGCCGGGAATTGAGAAAACCATTTTTCTGAGAACAGCTAACGAGAACTCTGACATGTGTAAGATGTGCCATGTCGATAAAGTCGGTGGACCGGAAAAGGGAAATCATCCCGTTAACACAACCGCCTTGAAGGCGGCCGAAAACATAACACGCTATGGTGGTGCTCTGGGCAGTGAGCCCAACCAGGTAATTTGTGAAAGCTGTCATGTGGCCCACGGTGGCTTTACGGACAGACGTCTGGTGTTGCCTATGGATAATCCCGATTCCCACCAGGTGCTTTGTGAAGTGTGTCATACCAAGCAACCCAGTTTGTCCAGGGAGAAAACCCTGCAACGCTTTTCTCACCCACTTGATCTGCCACCCGGTTTAACGATCACTATACCAAAATACTGGGACAACGGTCAGCACGTCGTGCTGGGACAGGGTGGCCAAATGGTGTGCAGAACCTGCCATATCCCCCACGGGTCTGAAGAAAAGGAATCACTCCTTACCGTTAAAAACGATAAGGACTCGCTCTGCGTTCAATGTCACCGGGAACAGAGTGAGATTGTCGATACCGTCCACTACAGGATTGTTGTCACTAAAGGAGAGAAGGACAGGGAAGTACCCCGGGATGTTGACCTGGGTTCCTGCTCTCCCTGCCATCTGGCCCATGATGGATTGGGGAAACTGATTACTGATTTACCCATAGAAGTCTTTGATACAAAGCCCGGCGAACTCTGCAACAGCTGTCACACCCCCGGGGGAATTGCAGAAGAGGTCATGCCACATGATTTTTCCCATCCCATGGATATGAAACTACCTGAAGAAAACAAATCCCTCATGCTTCCCCTCTATAATGATGAAGGAATGGCTGCAGATGGGAAAGTCCGCTGCTCCACCTGCCATACGTACCACGATCCTTTTCCTGAATATGACGATTCCGTGGAGAAAGGCGTAAAACACGGGACCTATCTCCGGTTCTCAGAAAGGAGCCCGGCATACATATGTCTCCAATGTCATCCCCAGCATGGATTGGTTGAAGGGACTGATCACGATTTAAGCATAACAGCACCCGATTTTGTTAACATATTTGGACAGACTACAGCACAGGGCGGGGTGTGCAGCCCCTGTCATGTCTCCCATAAGGCGGTTCAGCAAAGGCATCTGTGGTCTGCTCCTATAGGGCCTGTTGTAATGGAAGGCTGGGAACAGGAGTATAAAGTTGATAACGATATGATGACGTCACTCTGTACGGGATGTCACTTTCCCGGGGAAAGCGCCGGTAAGCAGGTTCCCGAATTCGGTCTCCATCCAAAAGGGTTTTTCGTTCCGGAAAAAGAGGGAGTGCCGGGACAACCTGCAATGACCTTTGAAATGGTTAAAAACGAATTTCCCATCTTTACACCTGAAGGAGAAATAGCAGAGAGTGGCAACATAGTCTGCTCGACCTGTCATAATCCCCATCAGTGGGATCCCCACGTTGCAGAAGAAGGTCCGGGAAAAAATACAGAGGGATGTGCCTGCAACAGTTTTTTGCGCCCGGACCTGCATACAGCATTCTGCACAGAATGTCACGGTGCCAATGGGCTCATCATGCTCAAATATTTTCACAGCCACCTCGGGAGGAAACAAAAGAAAGCCCCGTTTTCTTTTAAATAAAGAAATCTGCTTATCTGTAATTCTCCAGTTAACACCCAATACGACTGTAACAACTCGAAGTTAGGTTCTTACCCAACTAAATCCAAGCAATTCTCTTTCAGATAGGGTGATGGTAGGAGCGGCTTTAAGCCGCGAATGCATCGCGCATGAATGCGCTCCTACCGAAATAGCAAACATGTCTGGTTGGAAGATATCAAGCCAGTTTTCATCCGGGATACTGGAGTTTTGTGGATAAGCAAATAAAGGAATTTTTAAGCAGTGTCCCTGCCTCGATTCGCTCCTCAAGCCAACCTGTTTTTTATACTTATATCGTAGAGATAGCATTGTCATAACTTATCAAATTTGATATAATATTTATCATACTTGAAGGGATGAATTAAATTTTTTATTGACAAATAGAATAAAGTAATTATACTGTAGATTATTAACTTTCAGTGATGAACACCTATAAATCACGAAGGGGGTTTGTGCTATGGAGATTGTAAAGGCAAAAGATTCGCACATTGAAGATATTGTTAGATTAAATAATCAAATACATGTAGACACACCACTTTTTCAGGGCAGCTCATCCCACTGGGTCAAAGAGCAGGTAACAAAGGGCAATTATTTTGTTATGCAGGAAAAAGATGGTATTTATGGTGCGCTCTGTCTGCTTGAAAGGGATGGCCAGTTTCATCTCGAGACCATAGCAATTGACAAAAAAAGGCAGGGTAAGGGGCTTGGAAAGAAATTCATGGATTTTGCAAAGACAAAGGCAAAAGATGATGGATTTGTCAGCCTTTATGTTGACACCTACTGTGAATACAACGTGGACCACTTCTATGAAGGGTGTGGTTTTAGAAAGATTCCTACCTTTGCCCGGTTCAGGGGAAAACCCTATCATAGATTTACTGCCGACCTGAGCTGCTGACCTTGTATGCTGTACTATCTAACCTCATCGTGAAGCCTCTACTATAAATCCGCTCTCCTCCATTTCAGGTATAATATCTTCCAATGCCAAACCGTGAAGTCCAGCTCTGGTGAAAAGGCCGGTCTTGATATCCCAATGCCGTTCGCGGTAGTAGTCATCCATAACCTGCTCAAACATCTCCCTTTCGACCACGCCTCCCTTACAGGTAAACAGTTCACCATTCTTCCCGGGCATCATGAGCTCAGGATTAAATAGTCCCACGGGGGGATCCTGTACCGTAAGTGGCTGTGTAAAATTAAACTCTTCCAGCACATCATCCCTGCGACCGTGTCTCCCCTCCCGCAGATAGATGGCCCTGCACAGATTGAGACACCGTTCACCGGAGCGCAGGAACTCGTCCTCATCCATCTTCACTCCGGTGACGGATGAAAAGAGTCTTGCCTCCAGGGAGGGATCTCCAACCCCTGTTTCCACATTGCCGGTAAAGTCTATCGGCCAAAACCAGTCACAGAGAATGACATTTTCCATTGCATAGGATCTGTTCTGTATCCTCACTGCCGCTGCCCCTTTCTTGTCAGGGGAATCGAACTCTGCTGCTTTTTCATCACCCCAGAAGACCCGTGCTAAATGACGGAGCTTATCAGTCGTTAAAAATCCCATCATGCCTTCGGTACCCATCCAGACCATCCACTTAACCATTGGAAAACTTATTCTATGTAACTGGGTGATCGGATATGCTGGTTCTGTAGCATAAATGGGTGCATTGGTAATAAACAAACGTGGGCTGTAATAATCAGCGTCAAATCCGTTTTTTGTTACCATGCCTTCCAGTAAATCTTCTGTTCCCAGTCCCCGGGTTGAACGGCGACTTCCTTCGGCAAGCAGATCTCCCACTCCCCTGCGGTTAACGATAAGGTCTGCCAGTGTTTCGATCCACTCTGATGTTCCGATGTCAGCAAGGTGTAATCCTGTTTCCCGCTGATCTATAGTACCCCTTTTAAGTGCTTCCGGTAACCAGTTGACCAGAAAGCGAAGCTCCAGGATACACAGTCCGTGCTTATTGGCTATTTGTGTGGCGTTAAATGTCGCTTCCGCCATTCTACCGGTTTTGTCCATTTCCTGCTGAAAGTAATAGTAGGCAGAAACACAGGGTTTGCGATACCCCTTTACCCCTTTTGTACTTTGATACATCCCGCGGCGGCAAATACCCGGGCAGCTGTAACAGTAACCATCTTCAACCTTTTCAATATCTTCAATGGTAAGCTCATTCCAGTAACGTCCCGAGGCATCACCTTTCCACAGACCACTAATTTCTTGTTTAATACTTTTAAAGGATTCAGGCTCTGCTACAGGAAGCTCCGTTTTATCAGCCCTTATAACAACAGCCTTTACATTTTTTGATCCCATAACGGCACCGAACCCTTTTGTTGCGGAAATGCCGCCCGAGCCCACTATGGTAGCAAAGCGCACCTTCATTTCGCCTGCCTTACCAATCGTTGCTACACAGGACTTATTGCCAAATTTTTCTTGAAGGGACGTAATGGTTGCAAAGGCATCTTTTCCCCAGAGGTGACCGGCATCTTCAAAGGAGCACCTGCCCCCGGCTTCAATGACCATGATCACCTGCTTCCTGGCAACGCCCGTAATCATAAGGCCATCAAGACCCGCCCATTTGAGCGCTGCCCCGAAACGTCCTCCAAGATTGCCAAAGGCATACTGTTCAGGTACGGCCATGGGTGATTTGCCCATCACTATCCAGCGGGAAGCGGCTGGAGCCTGGGTTCCACAGAGGGGACCATTCATAAAGTAGAGGTGGTTATCAGGGTCAAAGGCACCGGTGCCAGCATCTGTTTCTTCCCAGTAGAGACGACTTGCAATGCCACGACCGCCGATAAATCCCGGAAGATAGTTCCTGGTGGAGATATCGGATGTGGAACCATCGCTGAGATTTACCCGAAGAATTTTTCCTGTCCACCCATATAATTTCTCCATCTGTAAGCCTCCTGGTAAAAGATTGGGAATTGTTAAAAAAAACCACAGAAAATTCAAACTTTTTTCTCACCGCAAAGACGCAAAGAACGCAGAGAAACTAACAAAAAAAGAAGTCAGAAGACAGGAGTCAGAATTCAAGAAGCAATGCCTAAAATGAGCTAAATTGCCTAGAATGCCTAAAATTAATAGCTTGCTTCTCACCGCAAAGACGCAAAGTACGCTGAGATTTTAAAAAGTAAAAAAACTCTTTACCCTCGCGTCAAACTGATTTCTGCAATTTTTGCTGATTAATGTACCTGCATTAGTTTTTCTTTGCGCCCTCTGCGCCTCTGCGGTGCTATAAATCCTTCCTGTTCTCCGCAATCCGCATTCTGAAATCAGAAATCGGAAGTTCCCCAATACTTTTATTCCCCTTCAAATTCTACGAGGGTGAACACCTGATAGTCTTTCAACTTCTCCCTTCCCTTGAGGTCGGGGAGATCAACAAT
>CALJBY010000150.1 GCA_938024025.1 uncultured bacterium | reverse complement strand
TCGGCAAAGGATACGGTAAAGAAAGGCACTGCAGTCAAAAGTGCTGCAAAGAAATCTCAGCAGGTTGACTCTGACGGAGCATTTTCCCTTGCCCTCAATAAAATCAAAAAGAAAGTTGATGAGCAGCGCAGACAGGAGGAGATAAAACGAATCCGTGAAAAGATTGCTGATGGGGAGAGTGGCGAAGGAGATGGAGCTGGGGATGGCTCCGCAGCAACAGGTTCAGGAGGCATACCATCAGGTCAGGGGAAGCTTGCCGCTCTTCCCTTGAATTACAGGCTTTACTACCAGGCCATTGAGGAGAAGATCAAGGGCAATTGGAATCTTGCTCTTCCACGGGGAGTTATTGAAGATATGAGTGCAATGGAGGTTGTCCTCAGTATTACCATCAAGTCGGATGGACACATTACGGATATTTCATTTGAAAAAAAATCGGGTAATGTGTACCTGGATGAATCAGCCTTTAGATCGATTAAAAAAAGCAGCCCCCTGCCGCCTTTTTCTGAATATAATATTAGAGAACCCTTCTTTGAAACGGGTATTATTTTTCCTGCAGGGGAATTGTTATAAGTAGAGGTATACATGAAAAAGAAAGTTTGCATGGGTATGTGCCTGTTTATGCTCGGGCTTGTCGGCAGTGGTCTGGCAAAGGTCTATATTTACATTGATGCCCCCGCAACAAGCAAGTTTCCTATTGCTGTTCCACGATTTCAAAACATGAACACGCTTCCTGATAAAGACCGGATTTCGACTTCCCTTGCCACAGTGATCTCTCAGGACCTGGAAGTGAGCGGCCTTTTTCGATTGATTGATCCTGCTACCTTTTTAGAGAACCCTGTTGACTCGGGCATAACAAGTGACCGGATCAACTGGAACGACTGGTCCTTATTAGGTGCCGAAGCGTTGATCCGGGGGGGATTTTTCCAGGAGGAAAAAGGCATCAGGATTGAGACACGACTGTTTGATGTGATCAAGGGAAGTTTCATTGCGGGAAAACGATATTTTGGAAACGCAGATGATCTTCGCCTGATTTCCCATAAGTTTTCGGACGAAGTGATGTATCGTCTCACCGGACAGAAGGGTATCTTTTTGACAAAGATTGCCTTTGTTTCTGACCGTTCAGGGAAGAAGGAGATTTACCTGATGGACTATGACGGTCACAACCTGACACAGGTTACCAACCACCGATCGATTACCCTTTCGCCGGCGTGGTCACCTGATGGGAAAAAGATCATCTTTACCTCTTATAAGAAGGGGAATCCGGATGTTTTCATGAGAGAGCTGTTTTATGGTCGTGAGACACGGATTTCCCACTACAGCGGTCTTAATATTGCGCCTGCATGGTCGCCTGATGACAAAAAAATAGTATTGACCTTAAGCCAGGATAGTGGTAATTCTGATATCTATATTATCAATCTTAAAGGTGAAAAGATCAAAAGGCTCACCAGTGATTGGGCAAATGATGTTTCGCCATGCTGGTCACCTGATGGCAGGGAAATTGCTTTTGTTTCGAACCGTTCAGGTTCCCCGCAGATTTATACCATGGAGGTTACGTCCAAAAAGATTAAACGTTTAACCTATGAGGGAAGCTATAATACCTCACCGGCTTGGTCTCCCAAGGGAGACAAGATTGCCTTTGCGGGAATGCGGGATGGTTCCTTTGCTATCTATACGATTAATCCGGATGGGAGTGGTCTCAGACAGGTAACACCCACTTCAGAGAGCAGTGAAGATCCAAGCTGGTCACCAAATGGTCGGCACATTGTTTTTTCCTCAAACAGGAGTGGCCGCAAGAAAGTGTGCATTATGCTGGCAGATGGTTCAGATCAAAAAATGGTAACTACGGGAATGGGCAATGATACCAATCCCTGCTGGTCACCTTTTCTTGAGTATCGATAAGCAAGCAGGTAACAGGAAACCAGGAGTATGCGTTTTCGAAAGGAGGTTTTATGGTACGGGTACGAAAGAGTCTATGGGTTTTAAGTATTGTGGTGTTTGTGTTCTCTTTGCTGTCGTTCAGTGCATGTCGCCGCGGGGTTGTTAAAGACGACGAACTCGATGATTTTGCTACACAGGAAGAGATGCGGGAAGAGGCAATGAAAAGGTTGGATGAAGAAGGGATAACTGAGGAAGAACTGGAGGCGGCACGAAGGAAGGTTGCTGAATTATCTGCACAGGAGGGTATGAACCTTGCAAATGTTTATTTTGATTTTGATGATTTTTCTCTCAGCCAAGAGGCTAAAGCAGTACTGGCTCAGAATGCAGCCTGGCTGATCAATAATCCCCAGAGAGAGGTTATCATTGAGGGGCACTGTGATGAGCGTGGTACCGGTGAATATAATATTGCCCTGGGTGAGAGACGAGCCACCAGTACCAAGAGATACTTGAGTGTCTTAGGGGTAAACAAAGCGCAACTGTCAACCATCAGTTTTGGTGAAGAGCGACCAGCTAACACAGGCCATAATGAATCAGCGTGGGCTCAGAACAGAAGAGCAGAATTCGTTATTCAATAACAGGGTATGCCATTTGCCGGACCACCCTTGCGAGTGTTCCGTAGGATGGTTGTGCTGAAGGAGAGGTAGTAATTTTGAGAGTTTCCGATTATAGTTATGTGGTGCTTACACTTGTCTTCCTGGGAGGATGTGTGCCTGCTCTCCAGGGTGATATCAGTTTGCTTGAAAGGAAAGTCAACCAGCAGAGAAAAGATGTGCGGTTAGTACGCCAGCAACAGGCAGAGTTAGAAACACGGCTCGATACTTTGCAGACTGAACTGCAGCGCTTACGAGGCACAGTTGATGAAAGCAAACACTATGCACAAAGGGCCTCTGATGATGTCATTGCTCTTAACGAAGGGCTTACTTCAAACAGGGGGCGCTACGAACAAGAACTGTATAGGCTCCAGGAAGAGATGAGAACCATAAAGACGCTTTTAGGGATGAAGGTAGGTGCTCGTGAGGATGTCCCCGCCCCCAAGGCCAGGGAAACGTTCCTTCAAATGACCACTACTACTGTATCTCCTACTGAAAGCTTGGTCAAAGTTACCGGTACCCCGGACCCCGAGGAACTCTATAATGGTGCTTATTCCAAGTTAAGTACGGGAGATTTTAAAGGATCACGGGACGCATTTAAAAATTTTTTGGAGCTCTTTCCCCAGACGGAATATTCAGATAATGCCCAGTTTTGGATTGGAGAAAGCTACTACCGGGACAAGAGATATGAAGAGGCAATCGTGGAGTTTGAAGAAGTAATAAAGAAGTACCCGCAAGGCAATAAACTTCCCGATGCCCTTCTTAAACAGGCATTTTCATTTATTGCTTTAAGTGATACGAATAGTGCGAAGCTACTGTTGCAAAAAATTATTGATCGATATCCCACTTCTGAGCAGGCGGAGATAGCACGGGCTAAGCTTAAAAGTGTGAAGTAGTCCGGTTGTACCACGCTTAATTGGGGTTGTTGGTGTATCGTTACAGGAAAAATGACCGGTGAAGCTCCCCGCCCACAGGGCGGGGAGCTTCACCGTTAATCAATCTTATTATTTCTTAACCCTGCCTGCAGGCGTGGTCAAGAGGTATGAGCCGGTCGAGAGACCAGGGGCTATCTCTTGTTTTTTTTCTCCACTTTTTCCCAGTCTTTGAGGAAGCGTTCTACGCCAATATCTGAGAGAGGATGCTTAATAAGTTGTTCAATGACGGCGAAAGGAATGGTTGCGATATCTGCTCCAATCATGGCTGCTTCTAAGACGTGCAGTGGATTTCTAACACTCGCCACAATGATTTCTGTTTCAAAATCATAATTGTCATAGATAGTAATAATCTGTTCAACCAGATCCATTCCCCAGTGGGAGATGTCATCTAATCTTCCTACAAAAGGGCTAACGTAGGCAGCCCCTGCCTTAGCAGCAAGAAGCGCCTGGGTGGGCGAAAAGACCAAAGTCATATTTACCTTAATCCCTTCTGTTGCCAGTTGTTTGGTTGCAATGAGACCATCCCTGGTCAGGGGCAGCTTAACCACCGCATTGGGATGAATGTGTGCTAAATCCCGCGCCTCTTTAAGCATATCGTTAGACAGGGAACTTACTGCCTCCAGACTTATGGGACCATCTACAAGCTGGCAGATCTCTTTTACGAGTGGCATGAATTCTCTTCCCTCTCTGGCAATCAGGGTGGGGTTGGTTGTTACGCCATCAATAAGTCCGAGGCGACTGGCCTCTTTAATCTCATCGATATTTGCAGTATCAATGAAGAGCTTCATAATATGTCCTCCTAAGAAAGAAAAATGTGTGGTTGCGTGCAGGCTAGTGCTTTGCTTGCAAATACTTTTTCTTGCATTCTTTACTGCAAAAGTAGACGGTTTCTCCTTCTATTTTTGCAGTAAGTGCTTCCCGCTTGGGAATATAAACGTGGCAGTGGGGATCGATAACCATCTCGTCAGTGATGACCTGTGGTGATTGCGTGAAAGGTTCCCCCGGTTTCCTGAAAGGCTCCCCTGATTTCCTGGGCGAGGGAAGTGCAAGACTTTTTATCAGCCGGTAAAGAATGTAGCACAGAAGAGCAAAAATAACAAAACGTATCACGTTCTTTCCTTCGGGAGTTTAATTACCTGGTTATCATCATCCAGGCTGTCGAGCAACTGGGAAATAGTTTGGTTGTATACGGGGTGTGTCAGGTGTGGGGCAATTTCCTCTAATGGATGCAGGACAAAACCCCTTTGGCACACAAAGGAGTGTGGGATGGTAAGTTGGGAAGATTCCAGGATGTCATTGTTATAGAATAAGATATCAAGATCAATGGTTCGGGGCCCCCAGGGAATGTCCTGTTTCTTTGCAAGTTTCCTTTCTACACCCTGTAGGAACGAAAGCAAGTCAAGGGGGGAAAGGGAGGTCTCAATTTTTATTACGAGGTTAATGAAATCGTCCTGATCCCGGTAGCCCCAGGGCTCTGTGTGATAGAATGAAGACTGGTCAAGGAGTCTGCTGTGCCCTGAAGCACAAATGTGTTCAATGGCCACTGTGCAGTTAGTAAGGGGATCTCCCTGATTTGACCCGATTCCTATGTAGGAAATATTATCCATCTCGAACCAGTAGTAGGTAGCCGCTCATTTAAAAGTCCAGTTTTCTTATGCGCTCTACCGCTTCAGCACTGCGTTCTTTATTGACGGTGAGTGCCATGCGAATAAAGCCTTCCCCTGATGTTCCGAAACCATTCCCGGGAGTTGTAACGATCCCTGCATTGGTAAGGAGATGTGCTGTGCATTCTTCCGCGGTAAAACCGGCAGGTGTTTTGATCCAGAGGTAAAACGTTGCTTTGGGAACGGTGACTTCAAACCCTGCTTCTTTGAGTCCCACAATCAGTACGTCCCTCCGCTCCTGGTAGGTAGTTCGCATTTCATCCAGAAACGTTTGATCACCAAGCAGAGCCTGCATTCCTGCTACCTGAATGGCTTGAGCTACCCCTGAATCAATATTTGTCTTAACCTGCCCCAGTGCAGCGATAGCTTCGGGGTTGCCAACGGCAAAGCCTATGCGCCAGCCAGTCATATTGTAAGTTTTAGAGAGGGAATGGAACTCAATGGCCACCTCCTTGGCGCCGGGAATCTCGAGTATGCTGCCCGGTTGATAGCCGTCGAAAAAGATTTCAGTATACGCTGCATCATGACAGAGAACAAACTGGTACTCGCGAGCAAGTGTAACAGCCTCTGCAAAGAAAGACTGGTCCGCTACGGCAGCAGTGGGATTGTTGGGATAATTGAGGTACATCAGCTTTGCCTTCCTGAGAATCTCTTCGGGGATTGCAGAGAAATCCGGCAGGAAATTTTTTTCTTTAAGCAGCGGCATGAAATAGGGATGTCCACCAGCAAACAAGGTAGCGGTGCTGTAGACGGGATACCCCGGTTCAGGAATGAGAACACAATCCTGGGGGTTAATGTAGGCCAGCGGAATGTGGGCAATACCCTCTTTAGAACCAATGAGAGAAATGACTTCAGAGCGGGGATCAAGTGTTACCTGAAAGCGCTGCTGATACCACTGGGACACTGCTTCTCTAAATTCTATCATACCGCTGTAACTGGGGTAACGATGGTTTTTGGGATCTTTTGCTGCATCTTGCAGGGCAGTAATGATAGGGGGAGGGGTCGGTAAGTCAGGATCACCAACACCCAAATCAATAAGATCCATACCCTTTTGCTTCATTTTCTCTTTCATCTGGTCGATTTTAGCAAAGAGATAGGGGGGTAAGTTTTTTATGCGATCTGCCTTTTCTATGGTACTCATGCGTATGCCTCTTCTGGTGAATGGTGTTATTACTTGAGTGCCAGCACGTCGAGCATATCGTACAGTCCCGGTTGCTGGATAACTACCCACTGGGCAGCTCTCACTGCCCCGCGCGCAAAGGTGTCCCGGCTGTGAGCTCTGTGGGTAATTTCCAGACGTTCTCCCGGTCCACCAAAGAGCACGGTGTGTTCCCCAACGATATCTCCGGCCCTAATGACCTGGATGCCAATTTCCTCAGGTCGACGTGCACCGATAAGTCCTTTTCTTTGGTGAACGGCAACTGCATCCAGTTCCCTTTCTGTTGCGTCTGCCAGAATATGTGCCATTTCGACTGCGGTCCCACTCGGGGCGTCCTTTTTAAGCCGGTGGTGTGATTCAATGATCTCAATGTCATACTCGTCCTTGAGCTTTTGGGCCACCTGCCGAATAATGGTAAACATCAGGTTTATGCCCACACTCATGTTGGGGGCACAAACACAGGGAATGTCTTGCGTCACTTTCTTTATGCGTTCTGTCTGTGCTGATGAAAACCCGGTCGTTCCTATAACTGCTGCTCTTTTGAGGGAGCGCATAAACTCGAGACTGGTAAGTGACGATTCAGGTGAGGTAAAATCGATAAGAACATCGAAATCAGGTGTTGCTTTCTCGAGACTATCAACAAGGGTGATGGAGGTGTTCTCCATGCCTAAGAGTGTTCCGACATCAGACCCAACGCGCGGATGCCCCTTGACTTCGGTAGCACCTACAAGTTCAACCCCCTCGGTATGATAGATGGCATCAATGATGCGGATGCCCATCCTCCCTGCGGCACCGGTAACGATGCATTTTGTCATGCACTTCTCCTTCGTAACATTGCTACTGAGAATCAAGTATCGATACTTACTATAAATCAAGAATAAAATAAAGTTCTTTTTTTAAACTGTCGATACTTTTCTGTATGATGTGTGCAGGGATGTTATGTGTCATGCTCTCACATGAGGCATTTTCCTCCGTTAGCAGGTAAGTCGTACGTTTTCTTGAACAATTCCAGCAAATAACCGTTGCTTTTCTGTTCTCAATGGTCTATAAACAGTCCGCTTTCGTGTGCTGGCAACTACCGGTAGAAATAATTGAGGACTTCGTAAAAAGTCCATATACTGCGTTGCACTGCGTCTTCACTCATTGCCTGGCTGCCTGCCCGAGTTGACACTCGTGTCGGCCAGGGAGCTCGGCCAAGCCAGCGCACCAGAAAGTACAACCCATTCCTTCATATTTGTGCGTTTTTCCGTGCATCTGAATCTTTTTGCCGGCAGGTGCCGAGAAAGACCCGTCTTGCCTGCCCGCTTAAATAGCGAAGCTTATTTAACGAGGGTAGGCGGGTATGAATCGGCACAATCCAAAAATAATAAAAGTACATTGTTTGCTTTGAATACCAGTGCTTTGCACGGGATCGCAAAAGGAAACATCAGCACTTTCGTGCTTTCTTTGTTTCACCCGTCCGGGTAAAACAAAGCCACCCGTTTCACAGGTGTTTGTTTGCTTCCAGGGTGCACCGCGCTG
>CALJBY010000149.1 GCA_938024025.1 uncultured bacterium | reverse complement strand
CGACCCTCTGCTTGTAAGGCAGATGCTCTCCCAGCTGAGCTACCCGCCCCCATTGTGCTCACATTTCTAGCAGCTAATGTGTTATCTGTCAAGAAAATAGTACGTGTGTAATGGGTACCTTTTGATCTTAACTTTACAAATAGAGTGATTATTGGTAGGGTATAAAAAACATGCCAGAACCCACGAGTGACATCCTTATGGTAATTCAATCAAATCATTGCCCACACTGTGGAAGACAGATTGAAACATATCAGCACCCCTCCCCTACAGTTGATATCATCATCGAGATGAAAGGAGGTGGTATCATTTTAATCAAGAGAAAAAACCCTCCTTTTGGTTGGGCACTCCCAGGAGGATTTGTCGATTATGGTGAATCTTTAGAGGACGCTGCCATTCGTGAAGCCAGGGAAGAAACGTCGCTGGAGATTACCCTTACCTCACAATTCCATACCTACTCAGATCCACAAAGGGACCCGAGAAAACATACTATCAGTACGGTCTACCTCGCCACAGCAGACGGTACACCCGTGGCAGCTGATGATGCACAGGAAATTGGAATTTTTACCAAAGAAAACCTCCCACTCCCATTGGCCTTTGACCATGGAAAAATAGTGACAGGCTACTTCAATACTATGCCATAACCTTTTGTTTCAGAAGTAGTAGTGTATGCTTCTATTACTGCACTGACTCAACTGATTTCACTTCCGGTATTTCTTCTTTAAGCGCCTTTTCAACGCCCATCTTAAGTGTCATCTGTGCACCTGCACACCCGGCGCATGCCCCTTTAAGCCTTACTTTAACAATACCATCGACAATGTCAACCAGTTCAATATTGCCGCCATCGGCCTGTAAGACTGGTCTTATTTTATCTATTACCTCTTCTACCCGTTCTTTAAGCATGTTATCTCCTTTTTAACATTGATCTTATTATTCATTTAATCTAGGATAGTATAGCTCATTCACTAGTACTTGTCACGTTTTATTATCAGGTTTCGTCCATGCATAACAAGCGGTCCATTGTTCTCGTCAGTGGTGGTTTAGATAGCTGTCTGACAGCAGCCGTAGCACAACAACAAGGGTATGAAATGGCATTCTTACATGTTAATTACGGTCAGCGGACTGAATTACGCGAACTAAAAGCCTTTAAGGATATTGCCAATCACTACAAGGTCTCACAACAACTTGTTGCGGATATAAGTTATCTCAAGGCAATCGGTGGATCAAGTCTCGTCGATAGAAACATGCCTATTGAACAACACCAGCAGCTCCCCGGTACAACAATACCTTCTACCTACGTACCCTTTAGGAATACCCATCTTCTTGCAATCGCTACCTCCTGGGCGGAAACGATCCAGGCAGGGACGATTTTTATTGGTGCCGTGGAAGAAGACAGCTCCGGTTATCCCGACTGCCGTTCGGACTTTTTCAGCACCTTTAACCAGCTCATCGACAAAGGCACGCGACCGGAGACACAGATCACCATAAAAACACCTATCATCACGCTGAGGAAAAAAGATATTGTCCTCAAAGCCATTACGCTCAAGGCACCGCTTCATCTGACCTGGTCTTGTTATGAAAAAAGCAGGAAGGCATGCGGGGTTTGTGATAGTTGTATGCTGCGGTTGAGGGGATTTAAGGAAGCGGGGGCAGAAGACCCCATTCCCTACGTGTCTGTACGGTAATCATCCCCACTGTCATCACCGTTGGAAAAACAGGGATATGCTCTTATCACTCTACCCTGTCGTAATGTGAAAAATGCATTGAAAAGCTTCCCCTGCCCTGGGTCACAGACCGTAAACTCGTCGTGTAGCCAAACATGGGTTTGAGGGGGGTTTTTGCATCAATAATGCTGATCATCCCCTTGGCATCAATCATTTCAACCTTTCCACCCCGGGCATTTAAATCACCAATGACCTCACCGACAAATTCATTGGGAAGCACAATCTCGATTGACATGATCGGCTCTAAAAGCACGGGGTGAGCCTTTTGACAGCCTTCCCTGAGTGCTGCCGAGGCAGCTATCTTGTAACCCAGAGAGGATGATGAACCTTCCCGGTACGCCACATCTTCCAGGGTTATCTGGATATCTACAAGGGGATAGCCGGAGAGCACTCCGCTCAAAGTTGCTTCTCTCGCTCCTTCTTCAATGGCGTCGACATTCTCAGGAGAGAGGACATCCTCCTTGAGGCTGTTTGAAAATTGTATGCCCGCACCACGTGCCAGGGGTGCCAACCGCAAACTAACCTGTCCAAAATGATTCTCCCCTGCAATTTCCTTTTCAAACCTTCCTTCAGAGACGACGGATTCCAGGATAGACTCTCTGTACACCACCTGTGGTTTTCCAACTTTTACCGGCACGTTAAAATCTTCCATGAGGCGTGTCATGAGTACTTCTAAATGCAATTCTCCCATACCGGAAACAATCATCTGTCCGGAATCTTCATCAATGGTGATTTTTACCGTTGGATCCTCTTCGGCAAGCTTAGAAAGGGAAAAGGACAGTTTATCCTGATCAGCCGTTGATTTCGGCTCAACTGCTATAAACACTACCGGCTTATAAAACTCAATCGCCTCCAGGAGAATGGGATGTCTTTCATCACTCAGTGAGTCACCCGTTGTACTGTCCCGTAAACCAGCTACCCCAACAATATCCCCTGCCCTGATGTCAGGTACCCGCTCTTTCTTATTTGCATGCATCTTAAAGATACGCGCAGCCTTTTCCTTTAACTTTTTTGTTGTGTTATATACTTCCTGACCAACTTTCAAGGTACCGGAATAAACACGGAGGTAGGTCAGCTTTCTCCCTTCCTCCATCACCACCTTAAAGGCAAGCGCTGAAAAGGGTTCCTCATAGCTCGACCGTCGAAACTCCTTTTCATTCGTGTCAGGATTAATCCCCTCGACGGGTGGCACCTCAGACGGGGAAGGCAGATAATCAACTATTGCGTTCAAGAGAGGTTGAATCCCTTTGTTCCGCAACCCTGCTCCGCATAAAACCGGAACGACGCTCA
Organism: uncultured bacterium; assembly: GCA_938024025.1. Taxonomy (GTDB): domain Bacteria; phylum Desulfobacterota; class WTBG01; order WTBG01; family WTBG01; genus CALJBY01. The sequence continues at coordinate 5,690 of CALJBY010000149.1, read as the reverse complement.
TATCGAGGGTTGCTTTTCTCAAAACTGATTTAACCTCATCCTCGGTAAGCTCCTGTCCTGCCAAATACTTTTCCATGACAGCATCATCTTTCTCTACGATTGCTTCCAAAAGGCGGGTGCGGTGGTGTGAGGCTTCTTCCTTGAGTTCAGCCGGTATTTCACAGGCTTCGAAGGTTGTCCCCAGGGTATCGTCATGCCAGATGATAGCTTTTTCTGTAATCAAATCAATGAGGCCTTTAAAGCCATCTTCACTTCCCCAGGGAATCTGCAGGGCAATAGGTTCTGCTCCTAACTTCTGGACCATCATTTCGATTGTATTAAAAAAATTTGCTCCTGGCCGATCCATTTTATTAACAAACGCAATGCGGGGGACGCGATACTTATCAGCCTGATGCCACACTGTTTCTGATTGTGGCTCAACGCCTTCTACCCCGCTAAAAATAACCACAGCTCCGTCAAGCACTCTTAAAGACCGCTCAACCTCTATGGTAAAATCAACATGACCAGGTGTATCAATTAAATGAATTTCATTCTTTAGCCAGTCAAAAATCGTTACGGCAGATGTAATGGTTATGCCCCGTTCCTGTTCCTGGTGCATCCAGTCCATGGTGGCTTCACCATCATGGACTTCTCCAATTTTATAGGTGCGGCCAGCGTAGAAGAGCATCCTTTCAGTAACCGTAGTCTTGCCAGCATCAATGTGTGCGATAATGCCGATATTTCTTATCTGAGATAACTTAGTCTTAACGGTCATAGCAGCCTACTGTATCAATCTCCTATTTGCCACAAAAGGTTTAGTGCAATCAATGTGTCCGGCCAAGGTATCAACGGTAGCACCGTCGATTAAAATGCGCACCTGTTTTACTTCTTTGAAGTTTAACAGGATAGTATTGACAATTGAATAGACGGTTATAAGCTCTGCTGAACTGCCACCAGGATGTGCGCTTGACAAATGTGAGCTGAAATCGACCCAGACAACACCGTCATTGTCTATACGCACATCCTCAAGTTTAGTATTCTTTGGTATGGCGTTAATAAGGTTTCCCCGGGGTCCTTTCATAAGCTCACGGAGCGATTGAGAAATCGTGTGGCTGAGTGAGGAGAGCAGTGAGATGTCCCTCTGTTCCGCTTTCAATCCATCCCGTTCGGGATCGGCATAATAGAGATCAACGGTAATCGTATCTACCGAAGAGGTCTTTTTTGGTGTATCACTGGGTGGATAGGTTGTGTCATAGCGTTCTCTCAAATAAACAAACACACACACCAGGATAATCACGAAAACGACTACCTTGAGCCATGGGACTTTGCGAGAAGCCTTTTTTTTCTTTGCGCGTGTCTTCGGATTACCCTTAGGTTTTTTCTGAGGCATGGCAGGGTACGTAAAAGGTACTAGTGTGGTTTAATTTCAATCTGCTGCACACGTTCCAATGGTTTTCCCAGAAATCGTGTGCCTAGTGTTCGAAAACGTTCAGGGGCATCGGTAACGAAGTACTGATGCTGTGCTTCTTGAGCGGTATTGCTGCAGAGCTTCATATCATTCAGCACCCTTACAACATCCTGGGCAGTTTCTATGGCAGAATCAATCAGCTTTACCCCTTCCCCCATAAACGCATCAATCGTTTCTTTTAAAAGCGGGTAGTGGGTACAGCCGAGCACCAGTGTATCAATTTCTCTATCAGAGAACTCATCTAAGTAGCGCTTTACCGTTCGGGATTTTATATCAGAAAGAGCTGATTCATCTTCAGGATCACTCCAGGTTTCCTCTACCAGAGGAACAAAGAGCGGACACGATTTACTGAAGACTTCAATATCGGGATTGATATGTCTGATGTGGGCGGCATAGGCATTACTTTTAATGGTTGCCTCCGTACCGATAACACCGACTTTACCGCTCCTCGTTGATTTGGCGGCTTTCTCGGCGCCAGGCCTGATCACTTCCAGTATGGGAAGATTGAATCGATCCTGCAGAAAAGAAGTAGCATTTGCCGATGCAGTATTACAGGCAACAACAATAATCTTTATACCGTGGTTAATAAGAAACTGGGCATCTTCCAGTGCATATCTTTTAATCGTCGGGGCAGATTTTGTTCCATAGGGAACCCGGGCGGTATCTCCAAGATAGATGGTATTTTCATGGGGAAGCACCTCTAAGATTTCCTTCAACACGGTCAACCCGCCGATACCGGAATCGAAAATGCCAATTGATTTTTCCAAAGCTTTTTATCTCTCCACAGAAGAGCAGTGGTGTCCAGCGATGATTTTTTTCAGTGATGGATAGTAGGTTATTACTCATCGCTTGTCAAGGTGTTTCCCGTGATACCCTGATAATAGGTTCTTTATCGCATAAAAAAACTAATTGCTTTATCTGTACAGTTATCCTAGTATCAATCTAACCAACTTTATCAAAATAGAATGCGATGAGAAGGAGAAGCACATGACGCTGATTGACAGGTTATTTGGCAAGTCACCCTTTGGTCCCATCACTGAGCATGCAAAAACAGTCTATGAATGTGTCGAGTTTATTAATCCTTTAATTAAGGCCTGGCTCCGGGAAGACTGGAATGAGATTGAGCGCCTGGGAAATGAGATTTCCCGCAAAGAACACGAGGCAGATCAGTTAAAAATTACCATCAGGAATAGCTTGCCCAAATCCCTCTTCTACCCGGTCCCCAGGGGAGACCTTTTGAGAATTCTCCACAATCAGGACAATATTGCTGATGCGGTGGAAGATCTTTCCGTAGTACTCACTCTGAGAAAGACCACATTACCCAAAGCACTCATTAGTGACTTTGAAGATGTTGTTACCCAGGTCATTGAGACCTGTCAAATGCTCTTCAGTGCCAATGAAAAACTGGAGTTATTGCTCGAGTCTTCTTTCACCGGTCCACCGACTGAAAAGGTGCTTAAGATTGTTGATAAGATTGGAACAATGGAGTGGAAGTGTGATAATAAATCACGGGAATTGGTTAAAAAGCTTATTGCCATGGAGGATCAGCTGGACCCCCTTACCATACTATTCAACATGAAAATTATTGAAGTGATCGGCAACATATCAAATTACGCGGAAAACTGCGGCGATAATTTAAGGCATTTAATCATTTCGCGTACCTAGGAATTTCATTCCCCGACACCAACAAGAAAGGACAGGCTATTCTTCTCTTCTATTTAGCACTTATAGTTGGTTTCTACTCTGCCTGGAGTATCGGTGCCAATGACGTGGCCAACTCCATGGCGACTGTTGTCAGCTCCAGGGCACTGACCTTAAAACGTGCTATATTCATTGCAGCTGTTTTTGAGTTTGTTGGGGCCTTTTTTGTGGGGAGCCATGTCACCAACACAGTGAGAAAGGGGATTATTGATCCCCTCTTCTTTAGCGGGCAACCGGAACTCCTTGCTTATGGGATGTTTGCTGCACTCCTGGCGGCAGCCATATTTCAGCACGCTGCAACATTTTTTGGCTTTCCCGTCTCCACAACACACGCTATCGTCGGGGCGCTCTTTGGCTTTGGTCTCATGGGGGCAGGTTTCTCCTCGGTGAATTGGTCCAAATTAGGCGTTATTTCCTCGGGCTGGATTATATCGCCCCTGCTCGGCGCACTCGTGTCGTATATATTGTTTCAGACCATCAGGAAGTTTATACTGGCCAAGGATAATCCCTACCAGGCGATCACTCGAGCAGCCCCGCTTATTGTTTTTGTGCAGTGCACGATCATCGTCCTCTCGGTAATTTACAAGGGCTTAAAAAATCTTCACCTTGATTTCCCCTTTACCCAGGCACTTTTGATTGCCGTTAGTTTGGGGATTCTCTGTGCATCCCTCACCTGGGAAGTCATGAGACGGAAAAAAACGAATGTAGCTAAGGACGAACAGTATGTGCAGGTTGAAAAGGTTTTTGCGATTTTACAAGTTTACACGGCATCCTATATTGCCTTCGCCCATGGTGCCAACGATGTTGCTAACGCTATCGGTCCGGTAGCTGCCATCTTCAGTATCATTAAAACAAATACCATTATTATGAAAATAAGCGTACCTCCGTGGATTTTAATGATGGGTGGTGTTGGGATTGTCCTGGGGCTGTCGACCTATGGTTATAAGGTGATTGAAACAATCGGCAAAAAAATAACTGAAATAACTCCCAGTCGGGGTTTTGCAGCAGAATTTGCAACTGCCTCTACGGTCCTCATATTTTCAAAGCTTGGTCTCCCTGTTTCAACCACACATACCATGGTTGGGTCAGTTATAGGGGTGGGTTTTGCACGGGGAATCGCAACCCTCAACCTCCGTGTTATCCGCAATATTTTCGCTTCATGGTTCATCACCATCCCATCCGCTGCATTCCTGACAGTCCTTATCTACTGGATTATGGTGCGCCTTTCCTCGTTATAACTTACTCGTACAGAACAACCTTACCGTTTAGTACGATTACTACCTATCATCAGAAGACAGGAGTTTAATACCTAGTATGAACACCGTCGGTTTTACGACATCAGTCCCATTGGAAATTCTCATAGCAGCACAAAAAACCCCGATTGATCTCAATAATATCTTTATTACGGATTCCGCACAAAAGGATCTTCTCAAAAAGGCAGAGATTGACGGATTCCCAAGAAATATCTGCAGCTGGGTTAAGGGAATATACGCAGTTGTGCTGCAAGCCGGGGTTAGTGAAGTCATTGCCGTAACACAGGGTGATTGCAGTAACACCCAGGCACTTTTGGAAACACTCACCTTTAAGGGAATCAGGACTATTCCCTTTTTTTATCCCTATGACAGGGATAAAGAACTCCTTGCGTTCAGCCTGAATAAGCTGATGCACCACTACGGGGTGACACACGAAGAGTGCCTTGTGGCAAAAACTGCACTTGACCGCATCAGGAAAAAGGTCCACACAATTGATGCATTAACATGGAAAGGAAATACCGTTTCAGGATTTGAGAACCATTTCTACCAGGTTTCAACCAGCGATATGAACCAGGACTGTCATGTTTTCGAACGCGACCTTGATCGTTTCATTGCCTCGGCAGAAAAGCGTATACCCTTCAGGGAGGATATACGCCTGGGATACATAGGCGTTCCTCCCATTTTTAGCGACCTCTATCCCTTTATTGAAACGCTTGAGGCACGGGTCGTCTTTAACGAAACACAACGCCAGTTCAGCATGCCCTACCCTACCACATCACTGCTCGATCAGTATTTACGCTATACCTATCCGTATGATATTTTTGCACGCATTGATGATATACAGGGGGAGGTTCATAAAAGGGAGCTTGACGGTTTGATTCACTATGTCCAGTCGTTTTGTTTCAGGCAAATAGAGGACACCCTCTTCAAGAAAATCCTGAAGATCCCCATCCTCACCGTTGAGGGAGACCAGCCCGCCCCCTTAGACAGCAGGAATAGAATGAAAATCGAAGTGTTTGTAGAAATGTTACGCAGCAGAAAAAATAGAAGTGATTCTCGTCAGGATGGCAGGAATAACTGAGTAAAGAACGGTTATATGCGGTCTATACTGGTGTCCTCCATATAATCCAATTTTTTACCATTTCAGACATCGCGGGCTTTTTTTGAGATTGCTTCGTCGCACAGCTCCTCGCAATGACCTAAAAACTTTTCACTTATAAACCTACAAGCTTCGTTATGTAATTCATGTCCAGACTCTTTTTTATAAGTTCAGCCAGGGCATCAAACTG
>CALJBY010000148.1 GCA_938024025.1 uncultured bacterium | reverse complement strand
CCTCGCCTACCCTAGTTAAATAAGCTTCGCTTGTAACCGGGCAAGCAAGGCGGGGCTTCCCGGAGTTTAATTATTTTTTTTCAGATACATGCCTCTTGACCCTGCTTACAAAGCGGGGTTTGAGAGGCATTAAACCGGTCAAACATGTCTGGTTAAAAGGTATCAAGGCGGTTTTCATCCGGGATACTGGAGTTTTGTGGATAAGCAAATAAAGAAAAATAGAACCGTCCCCTTTTTCACTGCTTTTTTTCTTGAAATGAGGATAATTTACTGTTAGAGTACTCGACTAATTTGATTGAACAAACTGGTTTACCCCTTTAAGCACTTAAAATTTTAAGAGGAGATGCACTATGTCAATGACCGATTTTCTTTTTACCTCTGAATCTGTAACTGAAGGGCATCCTGACAAGGTTTCTGATAGTATTTCAGATGCCATTCTCGATGCAATTATTGCCCAGGATAAAAAGGCACATGTTGCCTGTGAGACCATGGTAACAACAGGGATGGCTGTTGTAGCAGGCGAAATAACCACCAGCTGTTATGTGCACATACCCGACATTGTCAGGGAGACCATTAAAGAGATAGGGTACAATGATTCCAGCATGGGTTTTGACTGGGAGACCTGTGCGGTGCTTACCTCGATTGACACCCAGTCTCCGGATATTGCCATGGGTGTTGATAAGAAAGGTAGAAAGCAGGGTGCAGGAGATCAGGGTATCATGTTTGGTTATGCCTGCTCCGATACACCGGAATTGATGCCTATGCCCATAACCTATGCCAATAAAATGGCAAAACGGTTAACTGACGTACGGAAAAAAGGTATCATCGATCATTTGCGTCCGGATGGTAAAACCCAGGTGACTGTCGAGTACTTAAACGACCGGCCCATCAGGGTGGACACGGTAGTGGTTGCCGCGCAGCATGATCCTACGCTCAAAGAGAAGGTCCTGCGCGAGAGTATCATAGAAGAGGTAATCAAGAAGGTGATACCGGCCAGGATGCTGGATGGCAAGACCAAGTTTCACATTAATGCAACCGGGCGATTTGTGGAGGGAGGTCCCAAGGCAGATTGCGGGCTGACCGGAAGAAAAATTATCTGTGATACTTACGGGGGACATGGCAGCCATGGCGGCGGAGCCTTTTCGGGAAAAGATCCTTCCAAGGTGGACAGGTCTGCTTCCTACATGGCACGCTACGTTGCAAAGAACGTTGTGGCCGCAGGGTTGGCGAAAAAATGTGAGGTGCAGCTCTCTTACAGCATTGGCGTTGCTGAACCGGTTTCGGTGATGATCGATACCTCCGGGACCAGCAAGATTCCACCGGATGACATTGCCAAGCTGGTGAAAAAACATTTTAATCTAACCCCTGGGGATATGATCAAGCACCTTAACCTGCTGAGGCCTATTTATAGAAAAACATCAGCTTACGGGCACTTTGGCAGGAGTGAAGCCACATTCACCTGGGAAAAAACTGATGTAGCCAAGAAACTGCGCAGGGCAGCTGGCCTGTAGACGACTCAAATACGTGAAGGAGAAATGAATGAAACACCATATTAAAGATAGTGGTCTTGCAAAAAAGGGAATGTTGCGTATCGAGTGGGCCAATCAGAGTATGCCTGTTTTAAACCAGGTGAAGGCACGGTTTCAGCGGGAGAAGCCGCTGAAGGGCCTCAGACTGGCAGCTTGCTTGCACGTCACCACTGAGACGGCCAGCCTGATGGAAACCTTGAAGGCAGGAGGAGCAGAACTGGCACTGTGTGCATCAAACCCCCTCAGCACCCAGGATGATGTAGCGGCAGCCCTGGTAAAATACCACAAGATTTCTGTCTTCTCCATCAGGGGAGAGAATCGCAAGACCTACTATGATCACATCAATGCAGCCCTTGATATCAAGCCCCACGTTACCATGGATGACGGGGCCGATCTGGTTTCTACGATCCACGCTAAAAGGCCACAGTTAATAAAAGATGTGATCGGCGGAACCGAGGAGACAACCACCGGTGTTATCAGGCTTCGTGATATGGCCCTGAAAAAGGTTTTGCGCTTCCCCGTAATATCGGTGAATGATGCCTATACCAAACATCTCTTTGATAACCGCTACGGCACCGGTCAGAGCACCATCGATGGAATTACCCGGGCAACCAACAGGCTCATTGCAGGGAGTACCTTTGTGGTGTGTGGTTATGGCTGGTGTGGCCGGGGACTGGCCATGAGGGCCAAAGGTATGGGGGCCAGTGTTATTGTGATCGAAGTAGACCATCTTAAAGCGCTTGAGGCAACCATGGATGGCTTCAGAGTAATGCCCCTGGCAGAGGCCTCAAAGATTGGGGATTTCTTCTGTACCGTCACCGGTGACATTCATGTCATTGATAAGAAGCACTTCCTTGCCATGAAAAATGGAGCCATAGTCTCTAATTCAGGTCACTTTAATGTGGAACTCAATCTCAAGGCCCTGGAAACAGTAACCAGGAGCAAGAGAACCATCAGAGAGTTTGTTGTGGAGCACACCTTGAAAGGTGGTAAAAAGATTTACGTGCTTGCTGAGGGACGTCTTATTAATCTTTCTGCTGCTGAAGGACATCCCTCAAGTGTGATGGATATGAGCTTCGCAAATCAGGCGCTTTCTGCCGAACACCTTGTAAAGAAAGGAAAGCGCTTAGAGAACAAGGTGTATCCGGTACCTGCTGCCATAGATGAAATGATAGCAAGGCTGAAACTCAAAGCGATGGGTGTTAAAATTGATACCCTGACAAAGGAACAAAAAGAATACTTATCTTCCTGGGAAGCAGGGACCTAGGGGTTACAGCCGCTTTATCTATGCTGCATCGGATACCTGCACCATTGATTGCAAAAAGACAAAAGAGCTGGGAAACTCCCGGCTCTTTTCCTTTTCCGTGAATCCACGATTCGCTTAAGAACTAACGCAGTTTTCTTTCAGACTACTGGTTTCACCGGGATTGATAGCTACATGAGCTTTTCCTATGCTTTTTTGAAAAAACGTTCTTGCTGATAGGGGAGCACCAATGATGTACAAACTGATCTCGATTGCGGCTGGAGGTGCCATCGGAGCAGTGCTGCGCTATGGTGTAGCGGGTGTTGTGCAAAACTATATGGTGAGCATGTACCCCTGGGGAACACTGGCAGTGAACCTGATCGGTTCTTTTTTTGCCGGGCTGCTCTGGGCCCTTGCAGAGTACACGTACCTTCCACCCCAGCTTAAAACCTTTATGTTTATTGGTATTCTAGGGGGCTTTACCACCTTTTCAACCTATATGCTGGAGACATTTCACCTTATGCGGGAAGGAGAATACTATCTCGCATTGGGAAACATCCTGCTGAGCAATCTCCTGGGTATTGTGCTCGTCTTCTCAGGTGTTATACTATCAGAGCGCATAGTACAGTATTTTAAATAGGAGGGATAATGAAACTACCCGAGGAAGGTATGTTATTGAGAATATTTATAGGCGAGTCAGACTCTTTTAAGGGAAAGCCATTGTATGAACAGATTGTATTGAAGGCGCGGGAGTTGAACCTTGCCGGAGCGACGGTGATTCACGGGACCATGGGTTTTGGTGCCGGCAGCCGTATTCATACGTCAAAAATAGTGCGGCTTTCCGAGGACCTGCCCATTATTGTTGAGCTTGTTGATACAGAGGAAAAACTGAACAGTTTGATGCCTTTTCTGGATGAGACGGTAGAAGAAGGTCTTATTACCATGGAACGGGTGAAGGTTGTCAAATACAGACGCAAAGAACAATAATGGGGGTCAGCCCTCGAAAATAGAAAATAACCACTCACTTTACCCAGCTATTACTGCCCACAGACCACACTATATCTCTGCCTTATTCGTCAAGACTCAAGACCTGTCTTCTTCCAGTAAAATTCTACTTTCGAGGGCTGACCCCTTCATCCGTCACGAATTCTGTCTTCTGTTTCTAAAAAGTTAATATTTCATGAACGTCCCCTAATCTACGTGCTTTATTCATCTTAACGGTTGATTAGTTAAGGTTAAAAGCGTTTTGCCGGTTGTCGTATCATAGATGGATACATGGTGAAAATGAAATGTTAGTTTTTCGTGGGCATCTTTTGGGAAGGGAGGAATGGGCTTGAATCCCACGCGCATTCTTAATTGAGAGGTGATAGCTTTCAGTGCTTTTGCCTTTTCTCTTTGTATGCAGATGTTCTTAATGATAATTTCTGTAAACCTGTCCATTGGTCCTAAACGACAGGACGCATCTATCTGATGACCTTTACAGACGGGGTTTACATCAACGGCGTTAAAGCGTGATGATGTGATCTTGCTGAAACATCCCTTATCTGCATTATATCTGCCAAAGATAAACTCCAGGTCATGGAGTTCAAAAACAGGAACTGTTTTTGAAAATTTTTTCCTATAATCTGCAACTGCTTTTTCGTACCCCTTTTCCCACGTGCTCCTTCGTGCTTTATATTCACGGGTAGTTTCGAATTCTTCTTTTTCGGGAGGAGATGGCGGCTTTTTTGGAAAGTTGTTTTGAAAGGTACTCAGAAAATCATTGAGAACATCATTAAAACGGTACGGCTCAACCTTTACCATGGTGCCCTGTGCTTGTGCAGCCCCGGATAGGTCCATGCAAAGGGAGAAAAATAAAAAAAGAGACAGTATTCCTCCGGTAATCATCTTCCTGGCTTGACGTTCTTGCATAACTCCGACTCTCCTTAAAGGTAACAACGTTTTCTTGTAGTACACGGGTCTATATTTAACCCAGACTTCACTGAACTGCTTTTCAGCATATAGGATAAAGTAGCATACACTACTTTTCCAAGTCAAGGCGCATTCTAATAGCGCAGGTGTTTCTCACTCGTGGGATTCCTGCCTGCTGACACAAGGGAAAAAATCGAAGCCCCTCAGTGGTCATAACTGAGGGGCTTTCGTAATCTTTTGCTGAAAGCGTCAGGCAAGAGGCTCGGCACTTACTCGATGCGGGTGTTGTATTCCGCGCGGTACTGGTTGTGTGCCGGATCATCCGGGTAGTTTTCCACTGCCGGATCATAGGGGAAGTTACTCATGTCCTTAAAGGGCAGGGGCTCCACCGTGTGCGGGACTGCTACCTTTTCATCCTTGTAATAACCATTGGTGTACAGCAGGAATGCCCTGTACGTTCCTGCCGGCTGGGGACCAGCCAGATCAAACCTGAGGTCAAGTTCATCACCCTGTCCGTAGATGACAAAGTAGTCTTCTGTCTCGGAAAGAAGCGGGGCTACGTCACCGTAACGGGTGTAGTCACCGGGAAAGTAATTGTGATAGTGATTGGGATCAATCATCCTGTAGAGGTAGTTGTAAATATCGTCAAAAATTGGTTCATTGTCACTCAGGCCATAAGAGCGCAGTTCAGCTGACAGGAGTGGTACTTCAGTGAGGGTGAGTGCCAGGTTTTGTGTTGTATCAAAGTGGATGGCGTCAACGTAAGTCTTAAACAAGAAGGTCAAACGCACTTTGTATACATCAGTTAAAAAGATGTCCGAGATGTCAAGAGCAAAGACCCGCTTGAATTCAGGGAGCTTGGGTAGTTCAGCAGTCGTTTTTGGAACTGAAACCCACTCACCATTTCCATTGAGCACTTCAAGCTTGGTCCGGGGGCCAAACTGGGAAGCCCGGTCTACCCCTTCAGGGGTGCTGGGGAAGACAGTCATGCCGTCTATGATCAGCTTTATCTGAGATGCCTGGGAGAGATCTCCCAGGTCGAGTTCCAGGGTCTGGTAGGTAAAATCAATGTTGTTGTCGTTATTGAGCACCAGGTAACTGCCGTCGGAGTTGACTACCAGATCGGAGACATTCTGGCCGGTATTGACGTGGGTGATTTCCTGTGGCCTTTGGATGATCTGGGAAGCAGTATGGAGTACATCCTGGAGGTCTTCAAGTGTCCCGCCAAAGCCGGGTTTTTCTGCGTAGACCCTGCGATGCATGGGGAGATCTATAACGTAGAGCTTTAGTTCATCCATGTAGTCGGTTTCAAAGCGCTCTTCCACCAGGCGCATCTGGTACTGATCATCTTTCTCCACCGGATTGGTTTCCAGGATGTAGTAATCATGGGGATTAGGTTTCAGGTAACCCCTGGAAGAAAGAGTTCCCAGCTTTCCCGGTCCGTACATATCGGATTGAAAGACGAACTCCTCACCGTCCCATACATAGAGGAACGGACAGCTGCCGCTGGGTGACCATATTCTGAATTCGTCCACAATTGACCAGGCGGATTCCATTGCGTGATCGAGGGCATTCCTGGTCTTTACCCTCCACCAGTAGGGAGCATAGAATGCTGGTGTAAAAGACCAGCTGGTGGCAGAAATCCAGTCCGAGGTGAAATCCGGTGAGGAGAACAGTGAGTGAGTGTCCACTTCAACGTAATACTCAACGGGATCAGAAAAAGAAACAGGGTTCCAGTCAAGCGTGGTTGCCCCCACTATATCAACAACATCGGGCTCAGGTATAAGCACCGGTGCGAGGGGGGTGCCGGGTATGCTGATCTGAAAGAGGTCTACTGACGACCAGCCGGACTCCAGACCCGGCCTGGCTATATCACGGGCTTTGACTCTCCAGTACCAGGCCCGCGAGGTATCAAGGGTTAACGTCCAGCTTGCACCCGCAGTCCAGTTAAGGGTGGCTGTCGGGCTGCTCAAATCAGCGTTGACACTCACCACCGCATAGTACTGGGTTTCCCCACCGGATGTGGGGGGTAACGGATCCCATTCAAGGGTCACTTCAACTGCAGTTTCAGAGTCAATGTCGGGTTCCTCTACAAGGGTTGGGGCAACCTGGATGGGAAAAGAGGGATCATCATCAGGAAGCGTATTAACAGTGGGCATACCAGGGTGACACTCAGAACAATTACTGTTGGGACCGTGACAGTCATTGCAGTAGAGTGAACCGCCACCCCAGACAGCACCCGTATGGCACGCACTCGTGCATGTTCCGTAACCATTGTCGGGATCACCTCCCATTGTATAGCCACGTCCTACATCTACGTTGTTATCTAAATGCGTGTTGTTCGCATGACATGTGTCGCAATCCCACTCAAAGGTCCTACCGGTGTGGTAATTAGCGCTTTCGAAATGTATCTCATGGTTTCCCGTGTCAGGGGGATTGCCGTGACATGAGCCGCAGGCTGCGGCACTTAGGCCGAATCCCTCTGCATGTGCATGACAGAATAGACAGTTATTGTCGAATTCATGATCATGAGCAGCAGAATCATCGTTGGTGTGATGGTTTGTTTGGGTATGACAGGCCTGGCAAACTCCGTTATACGGGGGGTCACCTTCAGCAAAGACCAGTTGTGATGGATCCTGGAAAATAACCGGATTGAGTACGCCCGGTACACGGCTCTCTGCTATGGTGCTGCGAATAAGACTCAGATTGTCAGCCGTTATATCGGTATGGGGATCAGTACTTTGCTCGGAGACGTGTGGGTTGTGACAGGTAGTACAGTCAATAAGTATGCTTCCACCGTTTACTTCATGATTGCCTACGCTGCTCATACCCGATGCCTGGCCATCTGGATTGTGACAGGTTTTGCAGGTAGTTTCCTGCTCAGCCCCCCGTGGCACGTTAATGTGTACCATGCCGCCTTCATAGGTAATACGGTGACAGTCAGTACACGTTACGTCATTAGCAGCATCATGGGGGGATTCCTGGGCTTGGAGAGGGAAGGATAGTACCAGAAAAAGTGTTACCCACACTACTGTAACAATACTACGCCTGATCATTTTAAACTCCTTTCTGCTTAAGATGTTCAGAAGATAAACAAAAAAACAAAGAATATCAGTATTTTTGATATTGTGTGTTCATATTTTTTATACGTTTACATTTCTCCTTTTGGTAATTCTTGGTTTGTTTTTGTCGCTATTCCATGTAGTTGTATATATCAAATATGCTTAGAGAAGTCAAACAATTTGTATGCAAATTTTGCATACAAATT
>CALJBY010000147.1 GCA_938024025.1 uncultured bacterium | reverse complement strand
GGGTATCGCCCTCACTATCTTTGAGGATAGATTTTGAAAAACCTAAATAGCGTATTTTTCCATCCGCCGTGGTAAAGGAGATCTGAAACCGTGATTGCAAACCATCATAGTTTAATACCTGTTGAGCATCTTCTTTAACTTCCTGCAGTTCCGGAAAAACGTCATCAATGCGTGCATCACGAATCTCAGAAAATGCATATCCGGTGATGTGTTCTGCCGCTCGATTGAAGTATATAATCCTGTTGTCCTTATCAATGGTGAGCAGTCCGCTGTTGATGCTCTCGATAATATCCCGATAGAGGGTCTCCAGCTTATGATAATCGATCTCCTTGATCTTCAGTGCCTCTTTTGATTTGCGCACCTGTTCTGAAAGAAAGCTGCTCAAGAGCGCAACAAAATAAAACGCTGTAATATTCATCACAACGCGAAAGGTAAGAGATGCAGTGCTGACGAACTCACCTTCCTGCAGTATATAGAATGGCCGAAAAACATTATAGGGCTCTAAGAACAGGATAAGCGCAAAAAGGATACTGCTTGCCGAGGCAATGATGATCCCGCCCTTCCGGTAGAGGATGATACTTGCGGCAATAATGGAGAGGTAGAAAAACAGGGAAAAAACACTTCTCACACCACCGGTCGCATTAATCAAACCGGTAATGAGCAGGAGATCCGTGAAGAGCTGGATGTAAGCAAAGGTCCTTAACCGTTCAACTTTTCTAACAATGGTGGCGTAGAGAAGATTTAAAGCATAGATGATGCCAATAATGAAATAGAGAGAGATAAGGTAGGGATCGAGAAAGGGCTTACCCTCGGTCAGCTGAATAAACACAGCTGTTCCTAATGAAAAAGTGGCTAATACTAACCGTAAGCTCATTAGCCACTTGATCCTCCGAAGAATGACTTCTCGGGGTTCGTCTCCATAATCATAAGGAATCATAGCTTATAGTATCCTTGTATCTTTGATCCCATATTTTTCTAAACGATAGCGAATGGATCGATAGGGAATATTGAGCAGCTGTGCTGCCTTTTTCATTTCACCGTTTGTCCTTTTCAGTGCCTTGCGCAATAAGTGCTTTTCTAGTTTTCCCACTTCTTCCTCCAGGTTAATGCCTTCAGGAGGAATATCAGTATCAGCGACCTCACTCTTATGCTTTTCCTTTTTGTAGCGGGAGAGGGTAAGGCTCTCTGGAAGAATGATATTAGAGGTCTCCAGTGCTACGCTTCTCTCCACAATGTTTTCAAGTTCGCGGACATTGCCGGGAAAGCTATAGTCCAGGAGGACTTTTAAGGCATAGGATGAGATCGTGCGAATTTCTTTTCCCGATTCCTGAGAATACTTTCCCAGGAAGTGCTGGGCTAAGAGCGGTATATCCATTTTCCTTTCCCGCAAAGGAGGAATCCGTATCTGGATTACATTCAACCGATAGAAAAGATCTTCTCTAAACTCACCATTAATAACATTCTCCTCTAAGTTGATATTAGTGGCTGATATGATTCTCACATCAACGCTAATCTCCTGGGTGCCGCCAACAGGTTTAAAGGACTTCTCCTGAACGATCCTGAGTAGTTTAACCTGAAGCGACAGAGGCAAGTCACCTATCTCATCCAGAAAAATGGTTCCCCTGTGGGCTGCCTCAAAGAGCCCAATTTTATCGGTAACCGCCCCTGTAAATGATCCTTTGGTGTAACCAAAGAGCTCACTTTCGAGAAGCTGCTCAGGAACTCCACCACAGTTAATCGTTATAAAGGGCCCCTGGTTTCGAGGACTGTTTCGATGAATAGCCCGTGCAACCAATTCTTTACCCGTACCGCTCTCTCCCGTGATCAATACGTTGGCTTTCGAAGAAGCTGCCTTGGGAATTAAAGCAAAAATCTTGAGCATTTCGGGAGTACTGCTGGTCATGCCTTCAAACAGTGCAACCCCTCCTTTTTCTTTCTTGCTCCCGACAACCCCTCCGGATCCGCCATTGTTCTGCAAAGCATTGCTCACCGTTACCTTAATTTCATCTACATTAAAGGGCTTGGTAATATAATCATAGGCACCTTCATTCATCGCTTCCACGGCAGATTCAAAAGAAGCATGGGCAGTAATCAGTATAACCCTCGTTTCCGGTGACATCTCTTTTACGCTGCTTAACACCTCCAGGCCACTAACCTTAGGCATCTTGATGTCCGCAATAACAACATCGTATTTTTTCTTTTTAAAGCGACTGATCGCATCGATGCCATTTTCAGCACTGGACACCTCGTACCCCTCTCTCTCCAGCATAATCTGAAGAAATTCCCTGATGCCCGGCTCATCATCTACCACTAAAATACGTGCCATGTAAAACCTCAAAAGAATACCTGTTGGGATGTGCTATAGGACTAAACCATTACTATCCTTTATAACCTTCCCATTAACAATCGTATACACTGCTCCTCCGTCCAGTTCCCAGCCGTGAAAAGGAGAATTTTTACCCTTGGAATTAAATTTCCGAACGTCTATACGTGTCTTCATCGATACATCGATAACGGTAATATCGGCATCACTGCCCGGACTGAGGGTACCTTTTGGTATGCCCAGTATCTTAGCCGGATGAACAGTCATGGTGGCAACCAATGCTGGTAAGGACACTATTCCCTGTGCAACGAGTTGGAGAGACAGGGGAAGTGCCGTCTCTAACCCCACCATCCCGGGAGATGCATAGTCAAATTCCACATCTTTTTCCAAAGAAGAGTGGGGAGCATGATCAGTCGCAATGACATCAAGAACGCCCTCTTTGAGTCCTTCCTTTATGGCCGCCACATCCTGTGCGCTTCTCAGCGGTGGATTTACTTTCATGGTGGTATCGAATGATGACACCTGCTCTTCCGTTAACATGAAATAGTGGGGGGCCGTCTCGGCGGTAACCTTCACACCGCGTGATCTGGCATCGCGGATAATGCGAACTGCTCCTTCGGTGCTTACATGAGCTATGTGAATAGGGCACCCGGTCAGCTCAGCGAGAGCTATATCGCGAGCCACTACTATTTCTTCGGCAGCATTGGGGATTCCCTTTAGCCCTAATCGTGTAGAAGTAAAGCTTTCATTCATGACACCCTCCCTCGTCATGGCTAAGTCTTCGCAGTGACAAATAACGGGGAGATTAAAAGTACGCGCATATTCCATAGCCCGGCGCATCAACTCGCTGTTGTGCACTGTCTTGCCGTCATCAGATACGGCCACCGCTCCAGCGGCACGCAATTCACCCATTTCGGCAAGTGCTTCGCCTTTCAGCCCCTGGGTAATTGCACCAACGGGAAACACCGTGATACACCCCTCACGCCTCGCCCTGTCCAGAATATACTCAGTTACCGACTGATTATCGTTGACCGGTTGTGTGTTGGGCATGCATGCCAGTGCAGTAAAACCTCCTGCAGCCGCAGCTCGACAGCCCGTTCGTATGGTTTCCTT
>CALJBY010000146.1 GCA_938024025.1 uncultured bacterium | reverse complement strand
ACGATAAAATCAATATCTTCAGGTCTCTTATCTTTTAAGGGTGTATCAACCCCGGGATAGAGTTTAACGGGCCGCAAATTAATGTACTGATCGAGAGCAAATCTGATTTTCAGCAGAATTTCTTTTTCTAAGATACCTGGTTTAACATCGGGGTGTCCAATAGCTCCCAGATAGATGGCATCCGCCTTTTTTAATTCATTTAATGCTGAATCAGGAAGGGTTTCACCCGTTTTCTTATAGTGTTCACCACCAAACGCATAGTGAATCGTTTCATAGGTAAAATCACACTTTTCTGACACAGCCTTAAGTACCTTGAGCCCCTCGCGCACCACTTCGGGCCCGGTACCGTCACCAGGCATAACTGCGATGGTATACATGTTTTTCTCCTTTACTCAAGAAGATTGAAGACAAAGAAATGGTTACTGGTAAAATGAAGTCCCTGCGCCTCCTGCTGTCATGCTCCCTTAGGATTGGATTGCTTTGCAGCCACGTACTCCATGAGGCCCCCGTGATTAAGAATCTCCTGCATAAAAGGTGGTATTGGATCAGCAGTATAAGATTTACCTTGAGTAATGTTGGCAATGATGCCCGTCTCAGCAGTCACCTCTACCTCATCTCCCTCAGCAATGTCTTGAAACGCCTCTGGGCAGACGATGACAAGCAATCCAACATTGAAGGCATTGCGGTAGAATATACGTGCGAAGCTTTTGGCTATAACACACGATACGCCTGAAGCTTTTATGGCAATGGGAGCATGCTCTCTCGAGCTGCCACAACCGAAGTTCTTATCTGCCACAATTATGTCACCCTTTCCTACTTTTACCGGAAAGGTCTGATCAACATCTTCCATACAGTGTTTGGCGAGCTCCTGTGGATCGGTTGTGTTCAGGTACCGTGCAGGGATGATAAGATCGGTATTGATATCAGGGCCATACTTCCAACATTTTCCTCTCATGAGTATTCCTCTACGCCAATTTCCTGAGGGGAACCAATTCGTCCAAGAACTGCAGAAGCAGCGGCGACAGCCGGGTTTGCAAGATATACCTCACTCTCCGGATGCCCCATTCGTCCCACGAAATTACGATTAGTGGTCGTAATTGCCCGTTCACCTCGAGCGAGGATTCCCATATGTCCACCGAGGCAAGGCCCGCAGGTGGGTGGGCTTATTATGGCCTGGGCGTTCATAAAGATCTCAAAAAGTCCCAGACGCATTGCCTGCTGATAGATCCACGGTGTGGCGGGTATGATGATCAAGCGCACTGAAGGAGCTGTCTTTTTCCCTTTGAGAACATGGGCAGCAATCTTGAGATCTTCGAGCCTTCCATTGGTACAGCTGCCGATGACCGCCTGGTTAATGGGAACCGAACCAACTGTACTTATGGCGCGTGTATTCTCAGGGGAATGGGGAAAAGCTACCTGTGGCTCTATCTGATCAACGCTGTATTCAATGGTATCACTGTAAAGCGCATCCGTATCACTGGAATAGTAAGCAATCTGGTCGGGAGTGGCTATTTTATCTTGTACATAGTCTTTTGTCACCCCATCAGGGACAATGATACCACTTTTAGCACCTGCTTCTATCGCCATATTAGTTATGGTAAACCTGTCGGCCATGGTGAGATATTTCATTACTTCACCAGTAAATTCCATAGCCTTATAGAGGGCACCGTCAACACCAATTGCACCAATAGTATAGAGGATGAGATCCTTTCCGCTCACCCACGGCTGTAATCTTCCGTTAAAAACAAACCGTATGGACTCGGGTACGCGAAACCAGGTTTCTCCCGTAACCATAGCTGCGGCTACATCCGTACTACCTACCCCTGTAGCAAATGCGCCGAGTGCTCCATAGGTGCAGGTGTGGCTGTCTGCCCCGATAACAACATAACCCGGCTTTACGATACCCTTTTCAGGCAGTAGTGCATGTTCAATACCCATCTCACCCCCTTCGTAGTAGTGAGTGAGCTGTTGTTCGTGAGCAAATTCCCTCACAAAGCGGCACTGTTCAGCAGAGAGGATATCCTTATGGGGAGCAAAATGATCTGCAACGAGCACAACTTTATTGCTGTCACAAACGGTCTTTGTTCCAGATGATCTAAATTGTTCTATGGCAAGGGGCGCCGTAATATCATTGGCCAGTATGATATCGACGGACGACTGGATTAACTGCCCCGGTGTTACACTGGGAAGCCCAGCATGTTTTGCCAGAATTTTTTCTGTGATGGTCATTCCCATTGGTTATCGTACCCTCTCACTGTCAAAAGTCAACCATACTAGTTCCGTGCTAAAAGAGGCAAGAACAAGTAGTACACCAGGGAGCGTTACCCTGCCTAAGTAGTATTGTTCTTGGCGCATATGTCGTGTAACTAGAGGCGGGTTTTTATTGGATTTTGTTTTATGTATTCGAGTCTGTTGAGGGCATTAATATAGGCCAAAACACTCGCCATAATAATGTCGTTGTGTGCTCCCCTTCCCACAATCTGCTGAGAATCCTCTTCGAGTCGAAC
>CALJBY010000145.1 GCA_938024025.1 uncultured bacterium | reverse complement strand
AAAAGATACTTGCTTAATTATGCTAGACTCCACCTCCGTGGTCCAGAGTAATTTTGGGGAATAAATACCCATTGGGGGAATATGCCTCAATTTTAACTGTTTTTCTTACCACTCAGGAAAAGATCACTATCCTATACGATTCCTACTTTCCTATACTGTACCACTAGTGCAGAAATGAGTTCTTTATGTAATAGATCTTCTCCCCCTTCTTTCTGTATTACTCCCAAATAAATATCCTCTATTCCAGCTTGGGTATATTTACCCCAATTTACCTTCCTTTCACCGCTACACAATTCCCTTTAGGTGCTTTCGCCTTATAGCTTTCAAGAGATTGATTTTGTTTGATATTATATTTTTTATTTCCTTAGTGATGCGGTGAGTTGAGGTTGGTATGGTTATTGTAATTAATAATGGTAGTGAGAGGGGTAGTTTACCATTACTAATGATTTTAAACTGGGTACATGGAAAAAGAAAAGCGAGTCCTCATTGTAGAGCCGGATCAACACATGTCTGAAAAACTCTATCAGATTTTTCGGAAGGAAAGGTTTGTGGTCAGCCTTACCGAACGGGTTTCTGAGGCCATTAGGAAAATCCAGGAAGAACACTTCTCGGTTTTGATTCTTGATGTGGGAGTGAAAGATATGGCCTGGGGTGAAGCGATCCCCATAGTGAAAGGGCTTGATGCACACTTGCCCATCATTATGACATCGGATCACAATACACCGGAACTTGAAGCATCGATACTCAAGCATAGGGCATTTTACTACCATGTAAAATCTTTTGGCACTGAAGATTTGATCCTGGCAGTTCGCAATGCCATCGATAAACATCTGACCCATGGATAATAATCCCTCAAAAGAGAGGGAATTTAACCACAGAGATCACAGAGGATGAATATAAATAAAAAAGAATCGCATTTACTAAGAGTGCAAGGGGTAAAAAGTTGGTTTGTGTATTAACTTCAATGTGAAAAGTGCAAACGGGGCATAAAGGACAAATAATGAAAGAGAACACAGAGGGGACAAGGTAAAAGTATTTAACGCATTTACCCTTGCATGATTCTCTGGCCCCCCTGTTAGATAGGATGCTTTTTGGGATACGTAATATATCAAGCAGCTCAAAATTCTGAACAGACACATATTCTCTAAAGTAAGTATCTAACAGGGTGAATCTGTGGTTTGGTTTTGATAAATGAATTCCTCATACGGGAGGAGGAAGCATGGCTTTGGAGAAACTTTTAGAGACAGATCAGTTTTTAGTCATTTCCGAGTTGGAACCCCCCAAGGGGGTAGACACAACAGATTTTTTAAACAATGCTGACAGCCTTCGAGGACGATCCCAGGCAGTTGTAGTTCCGGAGATGAGCGGGGCCATCATGAGGATGGGCTCGCTGGGTGCTTCCTATCTTTTAAAGCAGAAAGGAATCGAAGCCATCGTAAGTATGAATAGCCGGGACCGTAATCGCCTGGCTCTGCAGGCGGACATGCTGAGTGCCTTTGCCGTGGGATTGGAAAATCTCTTACTTGTTGAAGGGGATCAGATTGCAAGTGGAGATCATATTGAGGCACATCCGGTAAACGACCTGGATGTAATCGGCATGGTGGAGGCATCCAAGAAATTACAAAAGGGGATAGATGCTGCAGGGAATGATCTTTCCGGTATTCCTCACTTTTGTGTTGGATCGGAAGTAAATGCCGGCCTTACATCAAGTGCCCTCGAGGTGGAAGTCATGGGGATGGAGAAAAAGATAAAGGCAGGAGCACAATACTTTTTCACCCCTACCATCTATGACCTTGACGCGTTCGAGAGCTTCATGAATAGGGTTGCACCGTTCAAGATTCCCGTCTTCCCAAGGGTTACTGTCCTTAATTCAGTAGGTATGGCACGCTTCATGTGCCGGCACATGGATGGGGTGCTCATTCCTGAAGAGGTGTTGGATCGGTTGGGTAAGTCCCCTGACAAGACAAAAGAGGGGATAGCCATTGCCGCAAATACCATCAAAAAGATGCGCTCCCTGTGCAGGGGTGTTCTTCTTGTTTGCATCGGTGGTCAGGAGAGACTTGCGGCAGTGTTAGAGCAGGTCTAGTATTCAGGAGGTAAGAAGAAATGCCTAAAATGAGCTAAATTGCCTAGAATGCCTAAAGTGAAAAAGACAGGAGACAGGAGACAGAAGTCAGGAGGTATCAGCTTGTTAGCTTGCCAGCATGCAAGCTTGCTAGGCTTAAAATGTAAAAACCCACAACACGCATAGCTCGTATCACAAATCACACATCATTTTTAATAAGAGCATTCGAACTGAACATTTTACTGAAAAGAGAAAAGCATTATGGCAGTGCAAGGAGAGAGAACATTCAGAGATGTAGTGATTGAGTCAGTTGGGGAGGAGATATTTGACTGTTACCAGTGCTACAAATGCTCGGCCGGATGTCCCATCTCTTTTGACATGGACCTGCTTCCCCACCAGATTATCAGGTCTGTTGTGTTCAATCAGAAGGAGAAGGCTTTATCCTCAAAAACCATTTGGATCTGTGCCTCTTGCGAGACCTGTACCACCCGCTGTCCCAATGAAATTGATATAGCCAAGGTTATGGATGTCTTAAGACAGATTCAGGTGGAAAGTGGAGGCGAAGCTAAAGAACCCAGGGTTCCTGTATTTCATCAGGCCTTTCTGGATTCCATTAAAAAAACGGGCAGGGTGCATGAATTAACCATGATTCGAAATTATACTCAAAAGAGCGGTGATCTTAAAGAGAAGCTTAAAAGTGGAGAATGGAAAAATGATGTAAAGCTCGGCATGAAAATGTTTTTACGGGGTAAGCTTAAGGTTATGTCTCCTAAATGTGAAGGAGTAAAAGAAGTGCGCAAAATATTCAAACAGGCAGCGGAGCATAAAAAGAAATGAAGGTTTCCTTCTTTCCCGGCTGTTCCCTGGAAGGGACAGCCCGGGAATACGGTGAATCAATCGAAGCGGTCTGTAATGCTATTGACATCGAACTGCAGGAGCTGTCAGGGTGGAACTGCTGTGGAGCGAGCTCTGCACATGCAACCAATGAGTTTTTGTCCATTGCCCTTCCAGCCCGCAATTTATCTATAGCAGAAAAAGCTGAGCGCGATTTGGTAACACCCTGTGCTGCCTGCTACAGCCGTTTTAAAACAGCAGAGAAGGCATTAACCGGTGAATCACCCGTAGATGTGGAAATACCTTTTAAGGGGGAGATAAACATACTCCATATGCTTGAATTCCTCTGCCGGGAAGAATTTGCCGAGGCAATTGGGAGAAACATTACCACACCCCTTCACAAAGTGAAGGCGGTGAGCTATTACGGCTGCCTGCTTGTCCGGCCCCCCGGGGTGACCCATGCCGAGCACTGTGAGGACCCCGGGGGCCTGGATACGCTTATTGCTAAGCTGGGAGGGGAGAGCGTGTTCTGGCCCTATAAAACGGAGTGTTGTGGAGGAAGCCTGGTATTGACCAGAGTGGATATCATCCACCGTTTAAACAGCAGGTTACTGGATATGGCCCGGGAGGCGGGGGCTGATTGCATTGTTACCGCCTGTCCCCTGTGTCAGGCCAATCTGGATACCCGGCAGGAAGAGATAGGGGCCGGTAAAGGGATAAAATATAATCTGCCCATCTTCTATTTTACTGAGCTTATGGGATTAGCTTTCGGTAATCAAGGGGTAGACAAGTGGTTTGGTCGGCACTTTGTAGACCCGAGGCCACTTTTGGAGGCGAAGCAGTTGCTGTGAACTAAAGTCCCAGAATAATTAAAAAGAGTTTTTGAAAACCCATTATTCCAGTACTCCAGTACTCCAATACTCCAACTGTGAAGAGAGCAAATAACCTGATCTTGGAGTCTTTGATGAATAGTAATGACCAACAAAATAATAAAAAGCCCATCGGTGCCGTGGCTGTTGTGGGAGCAGGAATTGGTGGCATCCAGGCCTCGTTAGATCTGGCCAACAGCGGATTTAAGGTTTACCTGGTTGAGGAAGAGCCGACCATCGGGGGAAGGATGGCCCAACTGGATAAGACCTTTCCCACCAACGATTGTTCCATGTGTATTATTTCTCCCAAGCTGGTTGAGTGTGGGGGTCATCCCAATATTGAAAATATTACCTGTTCTGACCTCATTGACCTCAAGGGGAAGCCGGGGCATTTTACGGTATCTATTAAAAGACGGGCGAGGTCGGTAGACGAGTCTCTCTGTACGGGTTGTGGCGAGTGTACCAATCAGTGTCTGGTAAGAAACAGGGCATATCTGGATGTTCAGATGATTGAGCCCACCCTTGGGGAAGACGAGAAGATGGCGGTTGATGAAATTCTGGAGAGACACAAGGAGAATAGAAGTCCGCTCATTCCGGTACTTCAAGATATAAACGGCCGGTTTAACTATTTGCCGCCGCCCATACTTAGCTATGTATCATTCAAACTGAACATCTCACTTGCGCATATCTTGAGGGTTGCTACCTTCTACGCCTTTTTTAGTTTGGAGCCCCGTGGCAAACACATGGTGAGCGTGTGCATGGGTACTGCATGTCACGTGCGGGGAGGGGAGCGACTTCTAGAGAAGCTTGAAGATGAATTGGGTATCAAGTCCGGTCAAACAACAGAGGATAAAAAGTATAGTCTTGAGATGGTGCGCTGTATCGGATGCTGTGCCTTAAGCCCGGTAATAAGGGTAGATGAACGTGTCTATTCACGGGTGCGCTATAACACGGTTATGGATACCCTGATGAAATATTAAGGAGGAGAGTGAGAGGTATGTCTTCTCTTGCATTAAAAAACCTGAACGAGATAAAAGCAAAAGGGCTCAAGTCGCTTTACCCGGAAAAGACTAAAATTGCCGTTGGTATGTCAACCTGTGGCAGGGCATCCGGTGCAGAAGAGGTGATTGAAGCAATTCAAAGCGAAGCCGCTTCCCTCGGGCTTGACATTATCGTAACCCCTAACGGGTGCATGGGACTCTGCCAGAAAGAACCCCTGGTTGACCTGATCAGACCGGGTTGGCCACGAGTCGTCTATCAGCAGATGGACGTTAAGAAAGCCAAAGAGATTGTTGCTGCGCTTAAAGAGAATAAAATCATCGCCAAGTATATCCTGTGTAAAATTGGAGAGGAAACACATCTGCTTGAAAATGCACTGCACCGTTACAACCTGAATGGGCTGCCGGAAAACATGGAAAAGGTTCCACCCTATAAAGAAGTTCCCTTTTTTGGGAAACAACAAAAGCGGGTGCTGCAAGGGTGTGGGAACATAAACCCGGATAAGATTGAAGAGTATATCGCTGCAGGCGGATACACAGCCCTGGGTAAGGCACTCGGAGAACTTGACCCACAGGGAGTAATAGATGAAGTTACCAGATCCAGCTTGCGGGGTCGGGGGGGAGCGGGATTTCCAACCGGAAGGAAATGGAGTTTCTGTCGGGAGGCACCCGGGGAGCCCAAGTATGTGATATGTAATGCCGATGAAGGTGATCCAGGTGCCTATATGGACCGGAGCATCCTTGAAGGAAGTCCCCACCAGGTGATTGAGGGGATGGTAATTGGGGCCTATGCCATCGGTGCCGCTCATGGGGTTATGTATGTTCGGGCCGAGTACCCACTGGCCATAGAGAAGCTGACCCGTGCACTGGATCAGGCGCGTGAGCTTGGATTATTGGGAAAGAATATCCTCGGTTCGGGTTTCGACTTTGATATTGCTATAGAGCGGGGCTCGGGAGCGTTCGTGTGCGGAGAGGAAACGGCCTTGATAGCGTCCATCGAAGGAACGACGGGTGAGCCCAGGCAACGCCCTCCTTTCCCTGCCCAGAAAGGACTCTGGGGTAAACCAACCAATATTAACAACGTAAAAACCTGGGCGACTATTCCCCTGATTGTTACCCGGGGTGCGGATTGGTTCTCAGAGATCGGGACCGAGAAGAGCAAGGGAACCATGATCTTTTCCATGGTGGGCAAGGTGAAAATGAATGGTCTGGTTGAGGTGCCCATGGGTATGACCCTGCGAGAATTGGTTTTTGAAGTGGGGGGAGGGGTACCTGATAAGAGGGCGTTTAAGGCGATCCAGACAGGAGGGCCTTCGGGAGGGTGTATACCGGATTCTCTCATGGACTTGCCTGTTGACTATGACAAGCTGGCAGCAGTAGGTTCAATCATAGGCTCGGGCGGTATGGTGGTCATGGATGAGACATCCTGTATGGTCAATGTTGCCAAATACTTTCTTGCCTTTACTAAAGATGAATCATGCGGCAAGTGTACACCCTGCCGTGAAGGAACGAGACGGATGCTGGAAATTCTCACGGATATTACCGAAGGTCGTGGAAGGGAAGGTGACATCGAAATCCTGGAAGATATGGGCACAACTATTGTTGATTCCGCCCTGTGTGCCCTGGGTGGAACTGCCCCCAACCCCGTCTTGACAACCATTCGCTACTTCAGAGAAGAGTATGAAGAACATATCAAAAACAAACGGTGTCCGGCAGGGGCTTGCAAGGGGTTGTTTGAGTTGTGGATCGATCCAGATAAATGTATCGGCTGCGGCCAGTGTCTTAGCAATTGCCCCAGCAGTGCGGTGAGCGGTGAGAAAAAGAATGCCCACACCCTTGACACGGGAAAATGTATTCAGTGTGGGATTTGCAGGGAGATCTGTCCGACCAATGCGGTGCGGGTTAAATGACAATTTGGATAAAAAAATGGAGTGGTGGAGTGGTGGAGTGATGGAGTAATGAGGTCAAGAAAATGAACGTCGAACATCCAACGTCCAACATCGAACGTCGAATAAAAAGAAAAAGATAAACCAAAACTGTTCCCTCTCCCCTCAGGGGAGAGGGTTGGGGTGAGGGGACTAAATAGTTTTTTTGGAAAAAAGAGAGCGAAAGCAAAATGGTTAATCTCACGATTGATGGTAAAAAGGTTGAGGTAGAAGAGGGTACCACAGTCCTCAAGGCAGCAGAAGAGCTCGGTATCAGGATCCCAACCCTTTGTTACTATAAGGCACTCGCTCCTGAAAGTGCCTGCCGGCTCTGCCTGGTAGAGATCGTTGGCGGTGCCAGAAGGGGGCTTTCTGCCTCCTGCTCCTATGTGGTAGAGGAAGGGCTCGAAGTGAAGACAGATTCAGAGCGGGTAATCAAAGCCAGAAGGCTGGTAATCGAACTGCTGCTCCTGCGTTGTCCCAATGTGCCCAGGATAAAAGAACTGGCCGAAGAGATTGGGATAGACAAATCACACTATGAGCGTTTTAAACCGGAAGATGAAAAGTGCATACTCTGTGGCCTCTGTGTGCGTACCTGTCAGGAACTTATGAAGGTTGGTGCCATCAATTTTGTCAACCGGGGCTCAAGCAGGAGAGTTGCTCCTCCCTTTGATGAATACTCCCAGGTATGTGTCACCTGTGGGGCCTGTGATGTCGTTTGCCCTACGGGTGCTATTACTCTTGATACGATCAGCAAGAATCTGCCGCGGCCTATCCAGGCTGAATTTGACGAAGGGTTGGCCTCACGGCGTTCAATCTATTTGCCCTTTCCACAGGCGGTGCCTAAAACACCGGTTATTGACCGGCAAACATGTATGCACTTTCTCAATGATGGTTGTAAGGCATGTGAAAGTTTTTGTGGTGTCAATGCCATTAAGTATGACCAGGAGGATGAGGTACAGGAACTGGATGTGGGCTCAGTAATTCTTGCTCCTGGTTTTGACCTCACCAACCCCTCACTGCGGGAGGAGTACGGATACAGTCGCTATCCCAATGTGGTGACCAGCCTGGAGTTTGAGCGAATCCTTTCCGCATCCGGCCCCTATCATGGACACATCCAGCGTCCTTCCGACAACGCCGATCCTGAAAAGGTTGCCTGGATTCAATGTGTGGGGTCCCGGGATAACTCCTGTGACAAGGGGTACTGCTCTGCGGTCTGCTGCATGTATGCTACCAAAGAGGCTATCATTGCCAAGGAACATGCCCCCGAAATAAAACCAACCGTCTTTTACATGGACATGAGGGCATATGGCAAGGGGTTTGATAAGTACTATGAACGGGCACGGGATGACTATGGTATTCGTTACATTAAGTGCCAGATTTCTAAGGTAGTGGAAAAACCTGCATCAAAGAATCTGGTGATTGCCTTTGTGAATGAACAGGGCCGGGTGGTGGAAGAGGAGTTTGATCTGGTAGTGCTCTCCCTGGGGATGACCCCTTCCAAGGCTTCTCGTGAGCTGGCTCATAAGCTGGGAATTACGCTGGACTCGTATGGGTTTTGTCAGACTGATCCTTTAAAGCCGGTGAGCACTTCACAACCGGGGATTTTCGTCTGCGGGGCCTTTGAGGCACCCAAGGATATTCCTGAAACGGTTGCACAGGCAAGTGGTTCTGCCGCATGTGCCTCCGAGATGATTGCAGAGGCACGGGGTTCTCTTGTAAGTGCAGAGGCCTTTCCTCCGGAGAAGGATATAAGCGGTGAAGAACCACGGATCGGTGTCTTTGTCTGTCACTGCGGTATCAATATAGGTGGAGTGGTTGATGTGCCGGCGGTTAAGGAGTATGCTAAGACCTTACCGCGTGTGGCCTATGTAGATGAAAACCTCTATACCTGTTCTCAGGATACCCAGGTCAAGATTAAGGAAATTATTGAAGAGAATAAGCTCAACCGGATAGTGGTTGCCTCATGTACACCGCGTACCCATGAATCCCTCTTTCAAAAAACCATACGGGAAGCGGGGCTCAACAAATACCTCTTTGAAATGGCCAACATTCGAGATCAGTGCTCATGGGTGCATATGAATAAGAAGGAGGAGGCGACCGATAAGGCAAAGAACCTGGTGCGTATGGCTATTGCTGCAGCGGCCTATGTGAAGCCCCTACAGGAGGAGCAGCTTCCCGTAAACAAAAGGGCCCTCGTGATTGGCGGCGGAGCTACCGGTATGACGGCCACACTGGGTCTGGCAGAACAGGGCTTTGAGGTAATCCTGGTGGAAAAGGAAAAAGAGCTGGGAGGTAATTTCCGTCTCCTCCACTACACCCTTCGAGACGGGGATATGCAGAAGCATATGAATGCTCTCATTGAGCGGGTTACCAATCATCCTTCTGTTCGGGTCATTACTGATGGGGTGCTCGTTGATTTCACCGGCTTCAAGGGAAATTTTAAAACCGGTATCATGGCAGGTCCCGGTATGGCGTATCGAGAGATTGAACATGGCGCGGTCATCATTGCTACCGGTGGGGAAGAGTATAAGCCGGAGGAGTATCTTTATGGTCAGGACAAACGGGTGATGACCCAACAGGAACTGGAAGGCAGCATTGCCCAAGGAGACATTAATCCCGGCAATACCGGTGATGTGGTGATGATTCAGTGTGTAGGTTCCAGAATTGAGGAGCGGCCCTATTGCAGTCGCCTGTGCTGCAGTGCGGCCATTAAAAATGCGCTTAAGATAAAGGAGGCAAACCCTCGTACCAATGTTTTTATTCTTTACCGGGATATTCGCACCTATGGGCTCCTGGAAGAATACTATACCAGGGCACGCAGGGCCGGGATCATCTTTATCCGCTATGACCTGGAAAGCAAACCGGAAGTGACCCTGGAAAAAGGTTCATTACAGATCACCATCAACGATCCTGCTCTTGG
>CALJBY010000144.1 GCA_938024025.1 uncultured bacterium | reverse complement strand
TCCTGAGCAGAATGTAAATCAGATTCTATCATATCAATAACACCGGAACCACATTCGCCCTGGGTCAGACCATCAAGAGAAAAATCGTCTGTTTTGCCATAATCTGTGTAGTAGCTGCTGTCTTCCTCGTAGGGAGGAATGGAGGCATATTTTTCAAGTAATTGCTTCATCAGCTCTTTTCCCGCTGTGCACACATAATCATATGTATTGTGATTGTTGCTATTGTGCAGGGCTGCGATGAAATCGGCAGTCAGCTGTGGAATAGTATGAGCAGGTGCTGTGCCTTGGGGCTCGGCAAGCTGAGTCTTTTCTGCGTCTGTTTTTCCTCCGAGATAGATCCGGTAAAATGGTACGGATCTGTTATGTACCTTTTTAACCATTCCGGAGAAGGAGATTAACCCAATAGGATGCTGACCACATGCATTAGGGCAGCCGTTGATGTTGATTGTTACATCTTTCAGTGTGTCCGCGTCCAGCTGAAGAGACTGTAATTCTTTTAAAAGGGCAGATGCTAATCCCACTGAATTACAGATTCCTATATTGCAGGTAGTTGCCCCTTTGCAGCAGACGGCATCCACATGGTTCTCTGGAGCAGGAGACAGGTCAAACAAGGATGTTAGTTTCTCGTAGATCAGCTTTACTTTATGGTGCGGTACATTGGAAATGATCAGGTCCTGTCGCTGGGTAGTCCGGAAAATGATCGATGGCAGTAAATCTCCGAGCTGAGAGAGGGCCATCAAGGTGTCTCCTTCTATCTCTCCCAGGGGAATCCTCAGGCGTATGAAGGAGTAGCCCGTTTGTTTTTGTTCCTGGGTATGATGCTTGAGAAACAGTGCGTATGGTTCATCGCCGCTCTCCGCACGTTTTTCCGGTGAGGGGGGCAGGGGTGGAAGCCCGTCTTTTGTCGTGAGAACAATATGATTGGTTTCTTTGAGTGTATGGAGCTCCTGATGATAAAGTTTGACGAATTCTTCCCAGCCGAGGTCTTGTATGAGGAAGCGCAATCTGTTGTGGCGTTTATTTTTCCTGTTACCGTACTTGTTAAAGAGATTAATAATGGATTGCACCACGTAGACAATTTCGTTCTCAGCTATAGTGTTGTGAAGGATTTTCCCCACAGCACTCTTTGCGCCCATGCCACCACCACATAAGACTTTGAAGCCATCTTTCAGCGCTACAAATCCAAGATCGTTTACCCCGCTGCTTGCACAGTCCTTCTCACAGCCGGAAAATGCTATTTTGATTTTCCGCGGCATCGTGTAACACTCATCACGTGAGAGAAGGTATTCAGTCAATCCCCAGACAACCTTATATACTTCCCTCTGCTCATTGGGGCATATGCCGGAGAGAGAGCAACCCGTAATGTTTCGTATGGTATTCCCTCCACCGGCTCGGGGAGAAATATGCACCTTTTTTAGGGACTCTATGATCTCGATAGAATTTTCTGGTGGCAGGTTGTGTATCTGGATATCCTGCCGGGTGGTGATATGCAGTTTCCCGTCTGCCCATGTATTGGCGGCTCTTCCTATAGCCTGGAGCTGCTGGGGTGTGAGGATACCATTAGGTACTCTCAGCCGTGCCATGAGGAGGTTTCCACCACGCTGGGAATAAAATCCCCACGGTACGCGAACACCACGAAAAAAAGCTTCTTCCAATTCCCCGGCGAGAAATTTGGTAAGGTTTGTTTTGTAGCTTTCGATGTCATCGATAATTTTTTGTGGTAGAAACATGGCATGCTCCTGTTGTTATTCGTTGAAATGTTGATCCGTAGTGAAGTAGCGTTCTCCCGTATCGGGGAAAATAACGACCACTGCTTTACCTTTTCCCAATTCCCGGGCAGCCCGTAGCGCTCCACAGGCTGCTGCACCGGCGGATATCCCCACGAAGATCCCTTCTTCCCTGGCCAGCCTTTTTGATGCGGCATATGCTTCTTCGTCGGTAACGGTGATTACACGGTCAATAATGTCTACATGCAACACCTCGGGAATGAAGCCGGGACCTATCCCCTGGATTCTGTGGGGGCCGGCTTCTCCGCCGGAAATAACGGGAGAGTCGGCCGGCTCCACGGCAATAATGGTGATAGGGGGATGTTTCTTCTTGAGCACTTCGCCAACCCCGGTGATAGTACCCCCGGTACCCACACCAGCTACCAGTGCATCTAAGGTGCCCTCCATGGCGTGCAAAATTTCCAGGGCGGTGGTTTCCCGATGAATCTGCGGGTTAGCTGGATTGGTAAACTGATGGGGCATGAAACTGTCGGGTGTCTGCCGGGTGATTTCCTCTGCCTTACTCACGGCACCGACCATCCCATCCACCCCGGGAGTGAGAATGACATCGGCTCCGTAGCTCTTTAAAATAAAGACACGTTCCATACTCATCGTTTCGGGCATGGTAAGAATGAGTTTATAGCCCTTTACCGCAGCGACCATTGCGAGGCCGATCCCCGTGTTTCCGCTGGTCGGTTCTATGATAGTTGCCCCTGGTTTGAGGAGTCCCTTCCGTTCGGCATCTTCGATCATGCTTAAACAGATCCTATCTTTAATGCTTCCCCCGGGATTGAACGATTCCATCTTGGCGTAGATATCCGCCATGGTATCATCTACGATACGGTTGAGTTTTACCAGGGGGGTAGAGCCGATGAGATCTAGTATGGTGTTTACCCGTTCTTTAGACATTGCCGTGCATACCTCCCATAAGCTAGATTCCCTCACCTATTTCGGTAAATGTTTCATCTGCAGCATCCTGTTCAAGGGGCAGGTACTGTGTTGATTGCCGATAGGACGTGCTATTGCCCTGCTTGTCCTGTAGTACCCATTCGATAGTGTTGCTATCGAGTGCTTTCGGTTTCAGGAAAGCTCCACGATTACTTATTTCATAGGCGAGCACTACGTCAATCGCCTCTTTGGGGCAGACCTTAACACAGCAGTAGCAGTCCCAGCAGTCTGCGCCGCACCTAAGGACAGCCTTTTTCATGGAGAACTCTTTGTAAATAAGGTTTCCCGGGCAGCTTTTCATACAGGGTGGTTGCTTACTCAGCCCACAGCCATCACACTTTTTTTTATCGATGGTAATAGTCATAGTCCACTATCTCCCTAAGGTGAGTATACTAGTAAAGATCTTTTAATAATGCATCAGCATCATAGGGCTTCTTCGTCATGTGTATTTCTCCGGACCGCGGGTCACGGATGGAATTGACAAAACAGAGCCAATTGGTGTCATCCTGGTCCGGGAAATCGATACGGGTCTGGTAACCGGGCCAGCGTGTTTCTTTCCTCGTTAAAAGATGGGCAATCACCACCTCTGCCACATCAATCCTGTCGAGGACTTCATGACATAAATTGAGTTCATGAAAATCACGGGCGAGGAGCATTTCTCCATCCTTTTTCAATTCAAGCAGTTGTCTTTGGGCAATCTGTAGTCTGCGCTCGTGAAGATCATAGAAGGTATAAATTCCACCCGCATATTCATCCATCAGTTTTTGCAGTTTTGTTTCCATTTCCTGGGGGAAAATACCATCTTTCTTCTCGTTGTAGAGATTGTGGGGTTTATAGGTGCGTGCGAGTTCAGTCTGTAGATCTTTTTCATATAGCTGGGTTTCTTTTTGTACCGCACTGTCCGCTAAACAGGTAGTGGCTGCAATGGATCCTTCAACCCAGCAGCCGCTTACATATTTTTTGGGAGCCCCACCTGCAACATCACCCGCCGCATAGAGACCCGGCAGGGTTGTTCTCCGCTCCCGGTCGATCCAGTAACCGCTTTGGGTATGCCCACCGTTGATATAGGGGCCGCTGGTTCCTATTTCAATACCTTCCTGATGCTTATCGATGGCGTTAGCGGTCCACTGCAGAACGAACGCGGGAGACATGTCAAGCAGTGTAAGCTTCAAATCATCTATCTGCTCACCGGTGAGATGGTCCATGGTAAAGGAGATGGGGCCACGTCCTGCCTTGAGTTCCTTAAACATGTAGTGGAGCCGTTCACAGGAGGTCACCTTTTTATCACGGGTGAAACCATAACGTTTTTTAAGGAACTGTTCACCCAGGATGTTTACCTGTGGCATGTTGAATGTCTGGGCCAGTATACCGGTGGGTGTTGCCGAATCTTTAATACGTGTGGGAATAAAACGCATCTCAAAACTGGTCATCTCCGCTCCAGCGCGAATACCCATGGCGTATCCTGCTCCGGTGTTAAAAGGGCTGTACCACATGCGATGGGCTATTTCTCCTGTGTTGCTTGACCGGTATATGCCACTTGCACCACCGGTTGCGATGATGACACCTTTTGCAGTGATTGCGTAGAACTGACCGGTGCGGAGATTGAAGCCATAGGCCCCAACAACACTTCCCCGGTTTACTATGAAATTGGTGGCAGTAACGCGATTTAATACGGTAATAGCGGATTCCCGTACCTTCTTTGCATGGATTGGCTTAATACTTTCTCCCTTGATTCTGATACTGCGGGGCCCTTTTTGAAGGGGTTTACCCTGGTCTTTCATAATGGGGAGTCCCCAGGATTCGACACGTGCGGTAGCTTGATTTATTCTGCAGGCTATTGTATAAACGAGGTCGTCCCGAAGAAGGCCATGAGAATCGTTTTTGACGTACTCCAGATAGGACTCAGGCGTCTGGTTTTCAGTGATATAGGCATTGATGGCGTTAATGCCGGATGCGAGACAACCGGAACGTTCAATCTGTGCCTTTTCCATGATGATAATACGGGCATGGGGGCTGGTCTCCCTCGCTTCAATGGCAGCGGCGCAGCCCGCAGCCCCACCGCCTATGATGAGAATGTCTGTATCAATATGATTAATAGCCGGCTTATAGGTTTCCATTATACCTTTATGTATGGAGAGTGAG
Organism: uncultured bacterium; assembly: GCA_938024025.1. Classification (GTDB taxonomy): domain Bacteria; phylum Desulfobacterota; class WTBG01; order WTBG01; family WTBG01; genus CALJBY01. The sequence continues at coordinate 4,715 of CALJBY010000144.1, read as the reverse complement.
CACCGAATACTCGCTGTTTACAACCCTTACCCTAAAAACAGCAAAACACTGTCCTTTGAGATTGGGTGATTATTGTTTCACGACGGGCAAAATACCCTACTAAATTGGTGTATTAATAATTTATAATACTACCATAAAAATGTCAAGAATTTTATTCCTAGGTGATAGCGTTTTCTGCTTATCCGTGATTCTCTAGTTGACAGCCAATACAATCTGTAACTTCTTGAAGTTAGGTTCTTACGCAACTACTTCAGATAGAGTTATGGTAGGAGCGGCTTTAAGCCGCGAATTCATCGCGCATGAATGCGCTCCTACCGAAATAAAATTTTTTTTTAGAAGTCATGAATCCGTTTTTTATCCGAGTTACTGGAGTTTTGTGGATAAGCTGATAACGTTTTTTAATGTCCGTCAGTCGGCTTCAGGGTGGTGTCTTCGAGAACTGTTTCTGCATGATCCGATGGAGGCTCAGTCAGTAATGCGATACTGGGTGCTCGTTATCCTGGTGACAGTGCTATCTGCTGCAGGCTTTGGCCAGAGTCCCTTGTCTGCCGATGCTTCCGGTAGTCACATTGTTGCAGCTGTTCAAAAAATGACAGCTGCCCTCGAAAGCGTGGAGGGATTTCGCTGCGAAGCAGACATACGCTACTACCGTAATGGAAAAGCTGACAAACGATTTATCTTCACCCTGCATGCTGAGACACAGGAAAGCGTCTCTCTCACGTTTTCACGTCCCTATCCCGGTGTGAAAGTAGTGTACCGCCAGGGCGATGACAAGCTCACGATTAAGCCCTTTAAGTTTTTACCGATAATCAGCTTCAGTCTTTCTATTGATAACCCCCTTGTTAAGTCACCGAGTGGACAGCGAATTGACCACTGTACTATTGAGTATCTCATAACGTTTCTTCGCGAAAATGGTGAGCTCATCTCAAAGAGAGCGAGTGAGTATCGTGAAGGTAAGGAAAGGCTAGAGTTCATATGCTGGGCGAAGGATTATACCAATGAAAAAGAGCTGAACCGGTATCGAGTGGTTGTCTTAAAAGAAAACTGGTTTCCTTCCCGGGTAGAACGGTATAATCAGCATAACCTACCTATTGAAACCATCAGTTTCAAAAATTATACCATAGATCTTCTTCCCTGAAGGACACTCCTTTCCCCATTCCGGTCAATTGAGAAATAAAGAGATCCTGCTTCTCCCGGGAGGGGAAGTGCCCCTTAGTCATTTTTAGAAGGCGTAATCACCAGTTCAATGCTTTTTAAATGATCACATCCCTTAAGGGTAGAAACCATTCCCCGTATCGATCCTTCAATGAAGGATGCTATGAAGGGCGTTAACGGGACATGTTTTCCGTTGACTTTCAGGTGTACGTTTCGTAGCGTGCGGGGCGTGAGAAGAGTGCTCTCCAGTATGTCCACCACACCTTTACTGTCGTTGAGCTCAAGGCAGGGGACTCCAAGGTCGAAGCATTGGTTAGAGACGAGGGCGAGGAGATGATCCTCCCCTGTGCACAGGGGTTCTTTGTGCACTTCCTTACGAAACACTTCTACTTTAGGGGTAGTGCCCTTTTTATACCCTTCGGCAATGATGATATCTACATCCTGAATGAAGCGATCCCGGATCTCGTCGAGGGGGGTATCGGCGTTCATGGTGCGGATAAGGGCGATCTGTTGGGGAGAGGAGATAATCGTGCTGTATGCACCTGCTTTTCGATGTCGCCAACTGTCTTTACCTTCCCTGTCCACTTCAAATCCGTGTACATCGTGTTTGACGGTGCCCACCCGATATCCCCTCCGGTTGAATTCAGGAATGAGTTTCTCGATCAAAGTTGTCTTGCCACTATTGGACTTTCCTACAATGGAGATAATTGGTATCATGGTATATACTGCTCCCGGGTGTTGATAGTATATTTGTGAAAGATAATGCTTTTTAGTGAACAAGTCAACTAGATTAGTGTCCGCAATCTAATGGAATAGGCGAGCGATTTCATCAAACGGTGCTTAATGAGATTATCGCATCACATACAGGAAGAAGATTTACTCTGACATTGAGACTTTACGAATAGATTTGGATGAGTATACGGTGGAGTATGACGCGGAGAGAACCCATCGGGAGAAACGCTGCAAAGGAAGAACACCAATGGAAACATTCATTGAGGGTAAGAAACTGTTTAATGAAAAGAACATAAGAGAGACAATGACAGCAGCGTAACTGTCATTGACATGCCGGGGGGACTGGGCACTGTCAACTCAAGTACCGTTCAGGACACCTGAAGCGGGCTGTTTACTATGTTAAGAAAATGGTGAAAATCGGGTTTTTGATTGTAATTACCTCCTTTTACCTGCACTCATAGTGCGAATGATGCATCCACACTTCTGTCGTAGTTCCAACAAGTTGTACTTTCCAGTGTCCACGTTTGCATGCATATCCAACGTCCACAACCTGTATGCCCTTTTTTAAGAGCCGTATCCTCCCTTCAAGAGCAAGTTGGTTAAGTGCTTTATGGTCCCCAGTTTTGTAGCAGGTGTATACAGTAGCAACATCAAAAAGAGATACAATTCCTACTGCGTTATCTTGAATAGTTCTGCACTCATTGAAACCCAAGGCATGAGTACACATCATAAGTACCAAGGCAGACAAACAAATTAACTTCTTCATCTTAATTGCCTCATTGTGAAAATTAAAAAACCCACTTCTCAGATGTATGTATCCTAAAAAGCAGGCTGTCTCTTATGATGATTTCACTTTTAGCCTCCGCGTATAATTACAATTATACAATCCATTTTAATTATTGATCGATTGGGCAGTTAAACAAATATCTTTCCCCGTATGTTTAAGGTTGAATGACAAGAGGATGATGATAAAAACTCTAAAATCCGATGAATCTTACTAAGGAGCTGGTAATAAGAAATATATTGAAACAAATTACTAGCAAAACTACCATACCGACTATAGTAATCATGATTAAGGCGAATCCCTTAACAATAAAGAAACAGAACTTGCTAAAGCAACTGAACATCTCAAAAATTTCATTATATTTTACCCTTGATACTGTGGCCATAGCACCCTCCCCTGTATCAAATAAAAAACTGACGAGCACGAGTAGAGCATATGTGCTTCATCAGTTAAACGTTTAAAAAAACTAATGTACAAGGGCACCGTACTGATACTGATGTAACCTTCAGAGTCATTTTACGCCCCTCTCTATTCTCCCAGGGTCTGTCCTTTTATAATTACTACAATCATGATCAAGTTATAAATGGACATATGCTCCAATAGTGTATTAAATGTATAGACTATATTAAATCAAAAAAATGGCTTGGTGTCAACCAAAAAATTACCTCGACGATGGGTGGCATAACCCCTCAGAAAAAAAGGATAAAAACCCTTTGCATGCTTTCTGCTACTGAAAGATAATTTTTTCGATAATCTCTTTTTTGGGAAGCTTACCTCTTAGCCATTTATTTAAGTTGTAGTTAAGATGCTGTAAACCTTTTTCCCCCGGATAGTCTCCCTCTAAATAGAGAGTCTTTCCATAAAGAAATTTGTCATCACCCAAAAAGGATGTTGCAATAGGTCCTAAACGGGACCGCGTTAGTTGATGTCCATCGATACGTGTAATAATCACCTTTTCCAGGGTGCCATATTTCCAATTCCAAATAAACTCGATTGAGGACAAATTTTCAGTAGTGATGTTAATTTCTTTTCCTTTGCCAAAATCTATCTTTCCTTCTTCTTGATCATGTCTCTCTATCAGGTATAGATTTTGTGATCTCTTTTGTAAGGGCTGGGCGGTGCTTCCCTGTGGTACTAGTTCATTACTTCGTACTACATAATAAACAAAGGACCACGTGGACAAAGTTACCTTCTCCCCATTACCAAGGACTACCGTAATGGTTTCAGTTTGAGCAAAGGTAAGGTTACAAACAAAACAAATAAGTATGATCGTCACAGCACTAGTACACCTGATACTTAAGCGGCTTTTCATTTTCCCACTCCACAGGTTAGATTTTTCTTGCCGTACCACTGAAGCTCTCAGGGCTTCAGTATGTTTTTGGTGTGAAACGCATAAAGGATGAGAGTACAGTTTTAATAGCAGAGAGATAGAATGAGATTGTTACCCTTTACCTTGTACTCAAGAAGAGTTGCTGCCTTCTTATAAGCTGCCAGGGACAGGTCCTTTTTGCCCTGAAACGCATAAATGTCACCTAACAATCTTTGGCTGTCATAGTCGAGGGGGTTTAGTTCTACTGCTGTTTGCGCTTCCTTAAGTGCTTCATCCTGCTCCCCCTCCTTAAAAAGGTATTCACCCAGGTAATAGTGACCCCGCGCATAGTTTTCATCTTCCTTAAGCACCTGTCTTATTATTGTTAAACCCTTTTCGTCATCGCCAATCTGGATTAAAAAATTACCATAATCCAGTTGCAGTAAAGGGTCATTGGAATTTTTTGATGCAATTTCATTGAAAATCCTAACCCCTTCTTCACGTTTTCCGTCTTCATAAAGAGTGATTGCGAGGAGATTATAAGCAGCAAAAAAATCATCATCGAGTGCAATAGCTTTACGCAATGAGCCAGCGGCACTTGATAAATCTTCCTTCTTCCTCAGCACCTTCGCCATTTGATAATATCGCTGCGCCTTTTCTTCTTCTCTGGTAAAATGTTTCTGTTCTGCTGTGCCCTTTTCGGATGAAGGTTGTATAATGTCCCTAATAGTAGAC
>CALJBY010000143.1 GCA_938024025.1 uncultured bacterium | reverse complement strand
TTTGTTGTTTCAAGCTCACCCCTGGAAGCTCCGATACCTACCCTCTCCGAATGGGGAATGATCATTTTTATGACTGTCATTATGGGAATCAGTATAGTGATATTATCAAGAAGAAGATACTTGTAGAATAATTTATACAATATGTATCTGAAAAAAAATAATTAAACTCCGGGAAGCCCCGCCTTGCTTGCGAGGAGCTTCAAATTTCGGTAGGAGCGCATTCACGCGCGATGAATTCGCGGCTTAAAGCCGCTCCTACCATAACTCTATCTGAAGTACTGGGTGTCAACTGGAGCATTACGGATAAGCGGAAAAATAAATGCAAAGTAGGGAGGTAGAAAATGAATTTTTTAAGCTTATGTAGGAAACACCTTTTGGCACTAGTTTGCTGCGTACTTATTTTTTCCGTTACTATAGATACCGTTAATGGACAACCTCCCGACCCTGATACTATCGGAGTGCTCTTTATCCACCACGGTGGCATGGATACTCTTAGAAATCAGTATATGTGGGATGCAGCGGTAACAATGTTTACCTATGACCCTTACCATCCCGTTTACCAGCTTGTCATCTGGAACCCCTTATTTTGGCCTACGATTATGGATTCCCAGGTAACGGCATTTGCGAGAAGTTTTATGATGAAGTATGTCTTTTCATATGAGCGGATAGGCGGTGTAGATCACGCTCAAAGCTATGCGGATGCAAATCTTGCAGACATGAAGGCTGTTCTGGATGCAAATCCCTATGGCCTCACCTTTGAAGTGGACTGGGGCAGTTATCTGGTGGGAGACCACCCGGAAAATTATATTTGGCCCCGCTTCGTGTATCATGGTCCTGATGGACCTGGCGTGGGAGATGATGTCACCTATTGTGGGGAGGGTGAAAAAGAGGCCGTCATTTTAGGGTTTGATACCGGGACAGAAGAGTTTACGGAAGGCACCACCCTTACGGGTCAATTGTCAGGGGCAACTGCCACAATTGATGAGGTTACCGTAAATGCAGGAACCTGGCTGGGTGGAGATGCGGCTGGTTTCCTTTCCCTTTCCAATGCCTCCTCCGCTACGGTTACATTTCAAGATGGTGAAGAGCTCGTTGACAATGGCACAATCCCTGGCAGTGCCACTGCTGATGGAACCAGCAAATGGCCTGACTGTGACCCGGAGCGTTTCAATGTTGACGGTCCAATGGAAAGACTTCTTCAAAAGGGAGTTTCACGCATAATTGTGGTGGATTTGACTATGTCCGGGATACGCTTTTCTAAAACATTCTGGCCCCTTCGAATAGGAAAAGAACTCCTCGAAAAATGGAATGCCGACCACGGAACTTCTATTCCGCTTCTCTGGGTTAATGACTACACCGACCTGATGGAGAGGTCCTACCCGGTAGAACCTGAGGATTGGACTCGTTTCCGGGGATATCCTACCACGGACAGTCATGTCCTGCTGAAGGGAGGACCCAACCCCCTTGCGGAAGATCAGGGAATAGCAGAATTGCACGTAGAAGGTATTGAAACTGCCCTGTCAGCTACGGTACCTGATGCTGATACCGGGGTTGTCCTTATGAACCATGCCCTTTACAACCATACAGAGACCTATGATCCAAAGATTAACGATACGATTACTGCTAATGAAAACATCGAAACCCTGCTTTTAGCCCGTCATCCGGAGATGGATCCAGATAATATTGTGGGTGCCTTCGGGGGAGCGTTGGAAGTAAATGCTGAAAGTGGCTTATTTGAATTCACCCGGGAACAGAGGGGTGACCGTTTCGGGACTGCATTTCTTTACCAGGGTGAAAAGAATCTGCCTGCCAATAAATGGGGCCATCGCTATTGGGAAGCATTGGAGTACTTGAAAAATAGAGGTGTTAAGCATATTGCGGTTGGCTTCACACAGGTTAGTCTCTCTTCTGCCCTGGATCTGGTGGAGATACCCAACCAGTTCGGCAAGGAGGTTGGGATGAAAAATTGGGTACAATGGGGAATAGGGGATTTTGAAAAATATCCTGACGTAGGACACCCCTTCGCAGATTACTGGGGAGTCTGGGTGTATACAGACTGTGGTGAGTGGGAGCTCAATTATGAAGGTGGAATGTCTGAGTTTACCATGGGGGCAACACTTACTGGCGGAAACTCAGGGGCTACAGGGGTGATAAAGTGGCTCAGCGGAGACATTGCTACCGGCACCCTTACCGTGAAAGAGGTCTCCGGCACTTTTGTGGATGGTGAGACCATAAGCGATGATGAAGGCGGGAGTGCCGCTGCAGATGGGACAGAGACTATGACTTCAAAACCAGAGTGCTGTTTTACCATGGGCGGCTGTGGAGATCCTTTAAGACCTTATCCACCGCCCCGTTTAGTTCCTATGGATGTCCCGAGAGATGAATTTGATCCATCTCTTACGTATGATGTGAGCGATTACGGACACCTGGGGTACGACCCTGCCATGGGTCCTCCTGATCCTAACGGGCCGGTACAGGACCAGTACACCGGCACCTGGGAGATGTACATCCCTCCCAACGATGATCCCCGCATGGGTGAAATT
>CALJBY010000142.1 GCA_938024025.1 uncultured bacterium | reverse complement strand
CTTCTGGGCGCTGACATCCTGGAAAGCGGTTTTACCTTTACTATTACCCTGAAAGAAGGTGCCGGAGGATACGTGTGCGGCGAGTCAACCGCCCTCATGGCAAGCCTTGAAGGGAGGGCGGGAGAACCCCGGCCGAAATATATTCACACGGCAGAAAAAGGGCTCTGGGACAGCCCCACCAACCTAAACAATGTTGAAACCTGGTGCAATGTCCCGGCCATTATTTCACGGGGTGCCACCTGGTATGCAAAAATCGGCACGAAGGGAAGTAAGGGCACCAAGGTGATTTCCCTTTCAGGTGCTGTCAACAGGCCCTGTCTGGTGGAAGTGCCCATGGGAACACCGTTAAAGAAGATTATCACAGGACTGGGAGGGGGAGTTCCCAAGGGAAGTAAACTCAAGGCAATTCAAGTGGGTGGACCCCCGGCGGGGGTACTTCCCGCAGCTATGGCAGATCTACCCATTGACTTTGATGCACTTTATGATGCAGGATCACTGCTCGGTTCCGGGGGGATGATTGTGATGGATGATACAACCTGCATGGTTGATATCGCCAGATATTTCCTGACGTTTCTTGAAGAGGAGTCCTGCGGCAGGTGCGTTCCCTGCAGGGAAGGTATCAAGAGGATGAAGGAAGTGCTGGAGGGCATAACCAAAGCAATCGGTAAGGAAGAGGACCTTTCACTCTTAGAAGAACTTTCACGGTGCCTCGCAAAGGCATCTCTTTGTGACCTGGGCAAATCAGCACCCGCGACCGTTCTTTCAACCCTGCATCATTTCAGGGATGAATACCTAACCCACATCAATCAGGAAGTGTGTCCGGCGAAACGATGTACCATGTAATTTAATTTTCTCCTAACCCCCTCTCCCCGTTTGAGGAGGTTCTATCAGGTAAGGTGCTATGATTACTCTCACAATAGATGGCAAAAAGATTACAGCAGATAAAAATACGACCATTTTGAAAGCAGCTTTAGAAAACAGGATCACCATCCCCACCCTCTGCTCACACGAGGGGTTGAGCCCCTTAGGCAACTGCAGGCTCTGTGTGGTTGAGATAACGAAGAACGGCAGGACCAAAGTTGTTACCTCCTGCAATTACCCGGTGGAGGCAGGACTCACGGTCACTACCACTTCAGACACCATCACCGCCATCCGAAAAACGATTATTGAACTCCTGGCTGCCCGATCACCCAACGTGAAGATTGTACGGGAGCTGGCAGACCAGATGGGAGTAGCTATCCCCCGCTTCACCCTGGAAAACGAAAAGTGTATCCTCTGTGGACTCTGTGTGCACGTGTGCAGCGAGTACATCGGTGCCCATGCCATTACCTTCAGCAGTCATGGTACCGGCAAGGAAGTTGCTCCACCCCTCTACAGGTCTGCAAAGGACTGTATCGGATGCGGGGCCTGCGTGGAGATCTGTCCTGCCCAGTGTATTACCCTGCAGGACACCAAAGAAGCCAGGACCTATTCCCCCCGGGGCAAAGAGGACGTCGGCCCTGCCCGTCTTATACATAACTGGAATGCGCGGGTTCCGTGGAAAGCATGTACAACCTGCGGCAACCCTTTCCCTCCACCGTCCCCGGTGGAATACCTGGAGAAGGGGCAACCGCTTCCAAAGAATTTTTTCCATATCTGTGAAACCTGTAGGTAACAAATGAGTATACCCTCCGGGGTAGAGGAGGTAGTTCATTGGTTGAGATCGACAAAGAAAAGTGCTCGGGGTGCTGTGGCTGTGTAGACCACTGTCCGGTGGCAGCCATTAATGTAATTGACGATGAAGTGGTAGTAGATCAGGACATCTGCATGGAATGTCTCATCTGTACCAAGGTCTGCCCCCTTGGGGCACCCCATGAGGTGGCTCAAGCATAAAAGAACCAACACATAGGCGGTGATTACTATGACAGAATTATATGACGTACTTATTGTAGGTGCCGGTCCCGGGGGTGCCATGGCTGCAAAAGTTGCAGGAGAAAACGGCCTTAGGGCGGCCATTATTGAAAGAAAAACAGACATCAAAGCCATCCACAGAATCTGCACCATGATCATCAACATCGATGAGGAAAACTTTGCAGAATATATCACCTACCGGAACAAGCGCTTTATCTTTCCCCACAACGGCTTTACCATCAATTATGACGGCCCTATGCGAAAAATTTACGGGTTTCATATTATCACCCCCTGCGGGAACCGGTTTCGGATCGGTGATGCCATTGCGGGAAGCAAAGGTGAAAAACCACCGGTAGGTCTGATGATCGATAAGGGACTGCTGAACAAAACTTTGGTTGACGAGGCCCGGGCAAACGGTGTTGATGTTTTTACCAATACCAACATAAACAATGTGCGGAAAGAATCGGACTGCGTTGTTATCACCGACAATTGGGGTAATGAATACCGGGGGAAATTTGTCATCGCGGCAGATGGGGTCAATTCGAGGCTTGCCCGCAAACTGGGCTTCAATAAAGAGCGGATTTTCCTGGGGACCTACAAAGACTATGCACGGGCCTATGAAGGGGTGGAGATTCCGGAAGCAGAGGTGCTCATGTTTTGCATGGGGTGGAAGTGCAGTATCTCCCTGGCCCCGGAGCTACCCGAGGGACACTTTCACGTATCGGCTGCCAGCTATGACATCAATCAGGACCTGGATGCAGAGATGGACCGCTTTTTGAGTTCTGAACCCTTTGCTACCTGGTTTAGAAATGCAAAAGAGATCGGGCACCGGACCAGCTGTGTTTCCAATATCGCCTCACCGATCCAGGTACCCTTCAAAGACAATGTCCTGCTGGTGGGAGACGCCGGGTGGATGCAGGAGACCAGTATCGTGGGAGCAATTATGCCGGGGTGGAGTGCAGCCAATGCGGTAACCGAGGCCCTCATCACAGGACACATCAACAAAGAGGGTGTTAAAAACTACCTCGACTGGTGGGACAAGTATCTCTTTCAACCATACGGGAAACGACTGGCATCGAGTGGCAGTGCCGAGATAAGGGATTACCTTGCAGCAGAAGACATCGATTACCTTGCCAGCCTGGTACCGGAAGTGCAGCCGGGGACCATGAATTTCTTCATGATCATGAGCACCATCGGCAGGGCATTTTCTGCGGTACTTCCCCAGATACAGGAAGAGAGGCCTGACATCATGCAGAAACTCATGGCAATGCGATCCTTTCCCCGGGAACTCGTCCTGGCCAAACGGAGAAATGAGGGCTGCGCTATCATGAGCTAGCAAGTCGGAAAAAAATCATGTTAAGCTGGTTACATTAGTTGCATTGGTTCTATTGGTTAAATTAGTTACACCTGTTGAGATATTTACATTGGCTGACTCCTGATTTCGTTTCATGCTAGTTTTTCTTCGCCTGCCCGGTTAAATGGGTTCGCTCATTTAATTCAGGGTGTTCTTGGTGGTTCAATTTTTAATTTAGGCATTTGCATTTTTCCTTTGCGTTCTCTGCGGTGGTATTTAATTTAGGCATTCTAGGCAATTTAGTGCATTTTAGGCATTTCTTTTCCTCTTTCCCCCTTTCCCATCTTGTATTCTCCCTAAAACTATTGTAAAATAATAGTAAAACCTCTTACAATCCCCTGCACGATCTAAAGGATGGATACACACACATTCGCCGTTTTAGAATTTGATAAGATTATAACCTTCCTCAAGTACTACGTCACCTCCCCCCAGGGCAGTAAACTCTGTGAACGGCTGACCCCCTCAACCCATCTCAAAGAGATTAAAACCCTCCTTACTGAAGTTTCCGAAATGAAAGAACTGTTACGCATCAACGATGACATTCCCATTCATGGTATTAGAGACATAGAGCGTATACTCAACAAAACCAGAGTGGAAGGATTTTATCTTGAACCCCAGCAGCTGCAGGAAATCCACAGTACCGTAGAAACAGCACGAACAATCAAAACATTCTTCACTAACACTGCTTCTCAGTTTCCCTCACTTCACACTATCACCAGCAAGATCATCCCTCTGAAAGAACTTGAAGATGCCATAGGGAAGGCAATCGGGAACCGCGGTGAAATACTGGATACGGCGAGTCGGGAACTGAAAGCCCTGCGTCAAAAGATCAGGCAGGTGAAGCTTCAGGTTAAAAAAACCTTAGAGGAGCTGCTCAATAACGAAAACCTGCAGTTTATTTTCCAGGAACAGCTTATCACCATACGAAATGGAAGATTTGTGCTCCCCGTTAAAATTGATCATACTGGATACCTTCCGGGAGTCGTCCATGATCAGTCCCACAGCAAGGCAACCAATTTCATTGAACCCCTCTCTGTCGTTAATCTCAACAATGAACTGCAGATTCTCCGCACGGAAGAGATGCATGAAGAAGTACGGATACTCTTTGCCCTCACGCGCACTATCAGAGGGGAAAAAGCAGAAATACTCTTCAATCTCTCCCTTTTAGAAAAACTGGACCTCACCTATGCTAAAGCACAAATGAGCAGGGCACTCAACGGAACTGAACCTCTTCTGAATGAGGAAGGACGCATAGAGCTCATTTCCTGTAAACACCCCATCCTGCTTGCCCGCTTTGAAATGACCTCTGTTGCCCAGGACACCCCGCAGGAAACCGCCGTGCAGGAGAAACGCTTACTGTTCGACGCACCACAGGTCGTCCCGATCACCATCCAGATGAATAAAGATATCTCTACCCTTATTATCACTGGGGCAAATGCAGGCGGCAAAACCGTTACCCTCAAAACACTGGGCACCCTGGCGCTTATGGCGCAGGCAGGTATGCACATTCCCGCCCAGGAAGGAAGTACCCTGCCCGTTTTTCACTCCATCTTTGCCGACATTGGGGATGAGCAAAACATAGAAGAAAGCCTGAGTACTTTTTCTGCTCATATCCGCCGCCTGGATCAAATTATAAAAGAGACCGACAACAGGTCACTGGTCTTAATTGATGAATTGGGTGCGGGGACAGATCCTTCTGAAGGGGCAGCCCTGGGGCTGGCTATCCTGGACTACCTGCGGAAAAACAAATCATCTGCTATCATTACTACCCATATGACACTGCTTAAGACCTATGCCTACCTGCATACAGATGTGGAAAATGTTTCCGTAGAATTCGATACCGTTACCCTGAAACCCACCTACAAGCTGGTTTACGGAATGCCCGGATTGAGTAATGCCTTAACGATTGCAGAAAACCTTGGTATTTCCAAAGCTATTTTGAACAAGGCACGCACCTACCTTGACGATAAAGATAAAAACACTTTAAACTTAATTAAAGGGCTCGAGCAAAGCCAGAGAAAGATAGCGGAAAAGAAAAATGAGCTGGAAGGGTTACGGGAAATGACGGCAGTTCACGAGAATCGTGCAGCATCACTTGTGGAAATAATCAAAACCAGAAAAAACAAAATTCTCAGTGCGTACGAAAATACCTTTAAAGAGTCCCTACGTGAAATGGAGGTCGAGTTGGAGCACATTCTCAGAAAGGCAAAAAACAAAAAAGAGCCCTCCCTAAAAGAGGCCCAAAAAAGCGTTCGGGAAGTTAAGGTAAAGTGGCAAAGCCATTTGCCAACTCCCGAAGAAAAGACGAAGCCCATTGAAGGGCTCAAGGAAGGTCAGACGGTGAAGCTGGCACACTTTAACCAGGAAGGTGTTGTCCTCAAGATAGACCAGACCCTCCACAAGGCTGAGATCATGGTAGGTGGAATGAAGGTCAAGGCGAGGTTTGATGCCATCGAACACATTGCAGAGGAAAAAGATCCTACGGATACCTCCTCACCTGCGAAACCCTTTGCAACCGGGGATCACTACCTCTCTTCTTTAGAGGAAGACACTGTTTCGAACAGAGTCAACGTTATTGGTATGACGGTTGACGAAGCTTTGCCCATTGTAGATAGAACAATTGATCATGCCCTTATCAGAGGCTTAGATACAATTGAGATTATCCACGGGTTGGGCACCGGAAGGTTGAAAGAAGCGATTAGAAAACACCTCAAAGAACATAGTTACGTCAAACAGTTTGGCTCTGATGAACAATCCCGGGGTGGAGCAGGAGTTACGCAGGTGGAAATTCAGGCGAACCCCGAGGACTCTTCAAAGAAGATGCATCGAACAAGCTAACCAGCAGTATCGTGCAGCAAAAGTGTTTGTATTTTCCCTTAAAGAAGCAATCCAATTGTGTCGATAGTACGGACGGAGCATTTAACTAATTATCTCTATCAAACACACCTGCGAGAGCATACTATGTTTTATACAATATCCCGTGCCACCATCCTTGCAACTATTTTTTCCGCCCTTACGATCTCTACCACACACGGTGTCACTACAGAACACAATACAAACCCCCTTCACCCGGCTCACCTCACGCAGCCCTATGACAGCCTTATTAATAAGCTGGCAGCTGACGGATTTGACAGGACAGAACTTAAAAAAATCTTTTCTGATTCACGGGTTGCATTCATGAAGGATGTCTTAACCATCAATCTTGCTAACCAGTACATCAAGGCTGACTATTCACGATTTCTCCAAAATCAGTCAATCAACCATGCCAAACAATTTCTCGACCAGGAATCAAACTTCCTTACTACCGTAGAGAAACGGTTTCAGGTGGATAAAGAGGTCATTGTCTCTATCCTCTTCATAGAATCGGCCTTTGGTAAAAGAACGGGGAATAACATTGTTTTCAATGTATTCTCCACCCTGTCACGAGCCACCGAGCCGGACGTCTTGAAAGCCACCGCTCACATCCTCAACGAACGATATCCCCAGCTGACTGCTGAAGCTATTGAGAAAAGGGCCCATAAAAAGTCAGCGTGGGCATATCAGGAACTGAAGCACCTCCTGACCATTGCTGAAAAAGAACATCTTGATGTTTTGAAGATTAAAGGCTCCTGGGCAGGCGCCTTCGGAATCGCACAATTTCTTCCCTCCAGCTACGTCCACTACGCAGTGGATGGTAATAACGATGACAAGGTAAGATTATATAACCGCTACGACTCTATCGTCAGTGTTGCAAATTATCTAAAAGAAAATGGTTGGAAAAAAGGTTTAACGGAAGAAAAAAAAAGAACCATCATCAGAAAATACAACAATAGCACTCCTTACATTGACACCGTATTACAACTTTCTCAAAAGATTAATGGCTAACAGGTACCTTCACTTCCTCAATCAACCTGTAGCCTCATCGGTACGCTTCCCCCGTATTTCCAAACAGTATTGTCAAAACAGAACCGCGATATATGATGCATGATTCAGGGGGCAAGACACATGATTAAAAAATCCTAAATCCCAAAACAAATTCAAATAGCAAATGTCCCAAATATTCCATCTCCTCGGCAGAAAGGAAACACTTGCAATCTGTTACTCATCACTCCACTACTCCATCACTCCAGTTATTGCCTTCTGAATGCTGACTCCTGACTTCTTTAGTTTTTATTTCCTCTGTGTTCTCTGTGGTTGCATATTTCCTTTCATGCTTTCATGAAATCTTTGACAGTATCTTCTCGCCGAAAAGTTGAGGTCTTATCCGGCGTCCCCCAACTGCACTACCTTGACCTTATGGTGTACCAGCCAGTCAAGAACGTCTGCCTTTACGGTTGCTGAAGTCAAAAGAATATCTTCCCTGGCATCCCGTTTAATAAGAATACCGGGAATAAAAAATCCTACCCGTTTTTTACCCCCGGACCTATCAAAGAATCCAGGCCGGGGAGCATCATAGGTCACCTGCAAGAACTGGAGAAGGTCCTTTATTACTCCCGAAGGATCACTGACGTTCTCAGCTAAACTGAAAGTGCGATCACCCTGGTTTGTTATCAGGCCTGTCAATTTCTCAGAAAGGGGCTGAAAGTTTACGATGTGCCGCACATCCCCCCGCTCAAAATAGCGATCAGCCATGATCTCAACATCAAAACCTTCAGACGCACCGCGGAACAACCTGAGCGTATAATCCTTTTTATACTGCTGGCCCAAAAGGCCGAGCAAGGAATCGAGGAGTACGGGACC
This sequence comes from uncultured bacterium, assembly GCA_938024025.1. GTDB lineage: Bacteria > Desulfobacterota > WTBG01 > WTBG01 > WTBG01 > CALJBY01. The sequence goes on along the minus strand of CALJBY010000142.1, from coordinate 12,370 downwards.
ATTTGAAACTGCCAAAACCGGCACCTCTGCCGGTGGAATACGCGTCTCACGCATCTGAGGAACCGTTACCGTCTCCGGGTCCTCCCCTTCCCCGGTCATGTAAACATCCACCATATCGATGCCATGGGTATGAATGGAGTCTTTCAATTGTGGATCAAGGGGCGCATCACCCTTTCCAATGACGTTTACCACCTTGACATCTTCAATGAATTCATCTCCATAGATCACCCAGTCTCCCGAAATCTCAAATTGTACCGAGTCGCCAACCAGTAGGGGATTGCCGGTTTTATCCACAGCATAGTAGCCGGCCGCATCAATCACCTTACCTAAAACTGACTTCATATTTTCATGCTCATCGAGCTTCACCACTTCGTAATTCCCCGGATCTAATTGTACCAGATCTACTATCCCCGGGGGAAGATCACCCCCATAGTCCAAAATAATCCTCTTATCACTCGTGAGCTGCAAAATGGGAAAGGTGTTAGTATCGATAGTAATTTGGCTCTCTTCCATTAAGGGTATGGAAATATCCCCTAACCGGTGCAGCTCACCCTGAAAAATGTCAGCAAGTGAAGTCATGGTTTCGATATACCTCTCTCTGCTGCGGGGAACGTTACCGGCTATCTTTTTAAACGGTGGGTCAACAAAAACGGGTGCTCCCTTTTTTTCACCTGGCGCTTCTTTTCGCAGATCTTCCGCACTCGGTGATAACGGCGTTGCGGCTTCTGCGGGAACTACACGCTTCTGGGGGACCTTTCCCGCTTCAGCAAACTGTCCCTGCATCTTTTCATCTGGTATATCTTCCGTCCGGGGAGACAGCTGGAATGCAGATATGGAAGGAAGCACTATTTTCTGATCAGGCTTTACCAGGTTCACATCCTCTAGCCTGGGGTTTAACTTTTTTACCACCTTAAGATACTGGTTGAAGATGAGATCATCGGGGATATTATACATATCCCGGAGGACCTGCGCCAGGTGCTCTCCTTTTGAAATGGTGTGATCTTCGGTTGGAACCTGGGAGGATTGAGCGGAGAGCACAGAACGTATAACCGACCGCATCTGCTCTTCTGGAATGTTAAAGTGGGTAATGTATTTAAAGGGAACGAGCACTACCTGGTCGGGCACAAGCTGGTCTGCATTTTCAAGCTCAGGGTTTAAACTTTTTGTAATTCTGCAAAAGAAGTAAAACTGTTTATCCTTAATGCCATACCCGTCAACGAGAATCTTCCACAGGGTATCCTCCTTTTGCACCGTATAGGGCTCGGCATGCACCTCCCCCTTTTTGTATTTTTTAACGACTACGTTTTTGGTAAAAGAGATCGTTTTAGTCTCGATTGACTCCTCCGCAACCACTTCAGCAAAACCAGCAACCAGGAATAGTACTACAGAGACAAAAGAAATCATCTTTTTTGCTTGCATCTTCCCCTCCCCTGCTTGTTCTCCCATGATGACGGTGAAGCATTTCCCAACTCTCCACCGGAGGCACATACAACTATCCTCATAATTATACGGACGGACCTTCTATAAATCAAGTTGTTTATACAGTAAAGAGGGAGACAGTAGTCAGAAGTACGAAGTAAGAATCACCGCAGAGGCGCAAAGTACGCAGAGGTTCAAAAAGGTAAAAACTGTTTCCTCTCACTTGATACTCATTCCTTAAATTTTTGTCGGTAAATTTACCGCCATTAGCTTTTCTCTCCGCCCTCAGCGCCTCTGTCTGTCCCGTGAAATGGATTTGATTCATTTCTTCTTTCAGATAGAGTTATGGTAGGAGCGGCTTTAAGCCGCGAATCCATCGCGCATGAATGCGCTCCTACCATAATTTCAAACATGTTTGTAGCCAGGGGACGTTCCTGAAATATTGACTTATTAGAAACAGCAGAAAGAAGACTTCATCTAGAATGGGGTGGAAAAAGATTTTATCACATATTACAGATCTCATATCACATCACTCCACCACTCCAATACTCCATCACTCCATTTCTCCAGCCTTTTTATTCGCAATCCAAAATATGATGGCCTGCCAACTCATAAGAACCCTTTATTTATGATGCACCCTATAGTATAGTAGCACTACCGACATAAACCGAGCGAGGGAATATGCAACACAAGAAGGTAGGCAACTTAACCTTTTTAACCTTCCCTGATCTTGAGCACCATCAGGGATTACTACACGCCATTTCCACACGTCAGGGTGGCGTAAGCAGTGACAATTACAGTAGTCTCAATCTCGGCTTTCACGTTGGTGACAAGCATGATAGGGTGAAGCGGAATCATCAGATAGTAAGTCAATCGTTACGATTTGACCTCTCTTCTTTAGTATCCTGTCAGCAGGTGCATCACCATTCCATTGCATGCATCGACAAAAGATATCATAAGAAAGACTGTTTTCTGCCCGACAATGCTCTTCCGGAAACTGATGGACTTGTTACCGATGTTCCCGGAATTACTCTCATGACACGGTATGCTGATTGCGTTCCCCTTCTCTTCTACAGTCCCAAAACACACACAGTAGCTCTCGCCCATGCCGGGTGGAAAGGGACCCTTGGACACATTGGGCCAAAGACCGTCGAGCTGCTAACACGGGAATTTAAGTGTCAAAGGCAAGACATCCACGCTGCCCTGGGTCCCTCCATCGGTCCTTGTTGCTATGAAATCAGCAACAAGATGGCAGTCCAGGCAGCAAAGGAGCTGGTTAAGGGGGAAGCATATAGCAAAGAATTACCCGGCAGGAAACTCCTGTTCAACCTCTGGCAGGCAAACAAGGAAGAGCTTTACCGCGCAGGTATAAGAGAAGAGAACCTCTCTTGCGCTAAAATCTGTACCTCCTGTAATGTTGATCAGTTTTTTTCTTATAGGAAGGAAAAGCAGCTAACCGGTAGATTCGGTGCCTTCATTGGGTTACGTGAGCAATAAAGCCCTCACCTTTTTTTGATTATGGTATCTTTCTTAAAATGATTATCATCTTTCTCCCGATGATCCAGGGTATAGTGAAGTCCCCGGCTCTCCTTTCTTTTAAGAGCACACCGCACAATTAATTCAGACACCAGGGCAATATTTCTTAATTCTATAAGGTCACCGGTCACTATGGAATCCCAATAGTATTGCGTGATTTCTTTCTGTAAAAGCCTAATTCTTCGCTGTGCTCTGGCCAGCCTCTTTTCGGATCTGACAATGCCCACATAGTGCCACATGAGCCGTCGAATTTCATCCCAGTTATGGGCAACTACTATAGACTCATCACTATCCACCGCCTTGCCCGGGTCCCATGGCTTGATTGCAGGAAAAGCAAATCCCCTTTCTTTTAACGCTTCAATAGATTGTAGAGCACTCCTGTGCGCAAAAACTAATGCCTCCAGCAGTGAATTGCTCGCCAAACGATTAGCTCCATGCAGGCCGGTACAGGCCACCTCTCCACACGCATAGAGTCTTTGAACGGCAGTCTCCCCGTAAAGATCGGTTACCACGCCTCCACACGAATAGTGGGCGGCGGGGACAACGGGGATCGGTGTTGTTGCCATATCAATACCAAGGGAGAAACACTTATCATAAATATTGGGAAATCTTTTTTTGAGAAAAGCTGTGCTCTTATCAGTCATATCAAGGAGAACATGCTCTGCTCCACTCTTTTTCAGCTCACCATCAATCGCTCTGGCAACCACATCTCGCGGGGCAAGACTTTTCAGGGGATGGTAACTCTCCATAAAAGGAGTTCCATCAGTCAATCTCAAAACGCCTCCTTCCCCCCGCAATGCCTCAGAGATCAAAAAATTCTTGGCTTCGGGATGATAGAGGCAGGTAGGATGGAACTGGATAAATTCCATGTTAGCTATCGGCGCCCCTGCACGATAGGCCATTGCTACCCCATCACCGGTTGAAATATCCGGATTACTCGTAAAAAAATAGACCTTCCCCGCCCCTCCAGTGGCCAGGAGCGTAACTTTAGAAATGAAGGTGTGAATCTCCCGTGTATTTCTATCCAGCACATAGGCCCCATAACAGATATCCCCATCTCTTCTTTTCCCTTTAACCTGTGACTCAGTAATCAGGTTAATAGCAAAGAAGTCTTCGTAGATCATGATATTCTGCTGGGACTCCACTTGCTCGACCAGGATACTTTCCACCTCACGACCTGTAAGATCCTGGGCATGGATAATCCTTCTTCTACTGTGACCCCCTTCCCTGCCGAGATCATAAACATCCTCCTGCGCACTTCTGCTCTTGGAAAAATTGACCCCCCACGCAACAAGCTCACTTATCCGTGCAGGACCATCCGTAACCACACTTTCCACAACCTCAGGGTGTGAAAGACCCTCCCCAACGGTAAGGGTATCCTCTATATGGAGATCAAAAGAGTCATCTAATCCTAAAACAGAAGCTATCCCCCCCTGGGCATAGTTCGTGCTGGATTCAACCTTCTCCTTCTTGGTAACAATTGCTACCGAACCATGCTTGCAGACTTTCAAGGCATAGGTCAACCCCGCAATGCCACTGCCCAATATCAAAAAATCAGTCTTGATCTCCATCTCTTAATTCGCCAGTTACGGGTTATCACATTTTGGATTGCGGCCCGCCCGAGCCCGCAACATTTAAAATAGCATAGCTTATGTAAGTAGTCATAAAAAATTAGAGCTATTAATTAGTTAGAATTTGGTCAGGGCCAGGGAATGCGGATTTTGGATTTCATATTTTTTTTATAATTATAGGCATTCTAGGCACTTTAGCTCATTTTAGGCATTTATCTTCTTACCGTCTGTCTTCCGACTCCTGACTCCTGTCTTCTGAATACTGCTTCTTCCCTTCCTCAAACCCCTCTCTCTCGCCCGGGCCAGATAATCTTGTGGAGCTGCAGCTGCAGTCTCACCGGTAATTTTTCTTCTATAATCCAGCTTGCCGCTGTCCTGGCTTCAAGTTTTGACAGATGAGGAGAAATCAGTATCTTACACTTCTCAAGAAGCCCATAGGAAGAAATTACCTCCCGAGCCCAATCAAAATCTGTTCTGTCACTTATAACAAACTTTACCTCATCTCTTTTCGTAAGATAATCAATGTTTGAAAATTCCATCTGATCAGACATCCCGCTGCTTGGACATTTAAGATCCATGATTTTCACAACTCTCCTGTCCACAGCATCAAGAGGTAGACTGCCGTTCGTCTCAAGCAAAACTGAATACCCTTCTTGCAGGAGCAGGGTACTGAGGGTCAATGATTCCTCCTGCAGGAGAGGCTCACCACCTGTCAGTTCTGTTAAAAGGATTCCCGCCGCTTTCACTTTCCCCATAACCTGATCCAGATCCAAGTCTTCTCCCCCTTCAAGGGCATACAAGGTATCACAATAGCTGCAGCGAAGATTGCATCCGGCCATACGAATAAAGGTACAGGGTAGGCCAGAAAAGGAAGATTCCCCCTGGATGCTGGTAAATATTTCTGAAATTTTCATTACATGTTCTTCTTCTGACCCGCTAAGATGTACGATGTAAAATACAGGGTACTACATGGTGCAAATTGCGTGGTACACGTTCAGAGTCTCAAGTTCACAAATGATGCGTTAAGCTCATGGAGTATTGGAGTCCTGGAGTAATGTGTGCAGAAAGCATGGCGCAGAGGGAGAAAATTCTGACTGCTTACTTCTGTCTCCTGCTTTTTGCATTTTAGGCATTTATGTTTTGAGCACTTCCAGGCTCAACTCCTAAATTATCTTCTTGGATTATGCAAGTCAAGCAAAACCACCCGTATTTCCCCCACTGCATCTTATTGTTGCCCATATTGGCCGTTTCTGCTAAAAATAAAGGGTTGGGAAAAAGAAATGATTAAAAGTTACAATCAACGAATGATACCTAGGGGACGTTCCTGAATAATTCACTTATTAGGAATCAGAAGTCAGAAGGTATTAGCTTGTCAGCCTGCAAGCTTGATAGCCTTACAAAAACGCGAAACAACCATGAAAAATGAACTGCCTCAAACGGAACAATGGGTTGAAATTGCACTGGAACTGGACCAGCACCTGCAGGATCCCCTGGCTAATTTTATAATTGAGCTGGGAGCAGAAGGGGTTCTTCTCGACGAAGAGATTATCAATCCTTTAACGGGAAAAGTCGATCCCGACAGGCAAGGCTTAAAGCTTATGAAGGCCTACCTCAATAATAATGAGGAGACCCAGCACAAGATAGAATCCCTTGACCGCTACCTGAAGTCTCTTGCTCAAGTCCACTCCCTCCAAGAAACTCCACAGATGACCTTGAAAATCATCCATGAAGAAGACTGGCATAAGAAATGGCAAAGGTTTTTTACTACGGCCAGGATAGGGAGACACATTATTGTTAAACCTTCATGGGAACTTTTTCTTCCGGAAGAAGGAGATATCGTCATTGACATGGATCCGGGCATGGCTTTTGGTACGGGAACACACGCTACCACCAGAATGTGCCTTGAAGTCATAGAAAAACTGACCCATGATGGAACGCCTGCAATCAACTCCATGCTGGATGTAGGCATTGGATCCGGCATTCTCAGCATTGCTGCTGCCAAATTAGGTGTACCCAAAACAGTAGGAATTGACGTAGATCCGATTGCCTTAGGCTATGCACAAAAAAACATAGACAAGAACAATGTCACTAATCAGGTAGAAGTACGTCACGTTTCTCTTGAAAAACTTGAGGGAACATTTGATCTGATAGTGGCAAATATACTTTCGGAAATACTTCTTAAACTGCGAAAAGACCTCTGCAATCACCTTGCTGAAAATGGTATTCTCATCCTTTCGGGCATAATGGATGAAAATAAATTAAAAATAGAACGGAAATTTACATCCAAAAAAATATCCTTAGCAGCCTCCTACAGCCATACCGATTGGTCATGCTTGGTCCTGCAAAAAGTAGTAGCCTGATGGTAAATATATGGTATAAAAGAAGGGTGAAGGATTCCAGGGATCAAGTGGAAAAACAGGACTCAGGAGCCAGAAGTCAGAATTACACCGCAGAGGCGCAAAGAGCGCAGAGAAAAAATGCAAATGTCTAAAAAAAATAAATCCGAATTCCGCAATCTAAAACACAAAATGTGATAACCCCCCAACCCGATCCTGGAGCTACAATGAAAAACCTTATGGAAGAACTTAAAAAATCTGCTTACTACAAAAGACCCAAGCAGCCCAAGCCTTCCCAGCAATTTGAGGAGCTGGAGGCCTCATCTCTCTTTTGTGTAAAATGCAAAGAAGCGGTTCCCGTCCGAAAGAAACTGCTTCTTGTGCTGCCGGAAGGAGAAAAGTTTGAGTATCTCTGCACTCAATGTGGAAACTCTGTCGGCAGTAAAACTTCAAAGGAAGAGTCACCTATGCACTTTGTTATAAAATAGTATAGCAATTACCCTCATATTGGCCTTGCACAACACTAAGCTCTCATATCCCCTTACCATTCCCCTCCCATTTGCCCTCATATGGTATTATTTTCCGCTTTATCATTTCCCTTTTTCGCCTAAAAAACTCTTATCCTCTAAACCTTCTCTAGAACGCATAACATAAAAAGTGTTAAGTTTTGAAGCCTACTAACCGATAATTAAATATGTAAAGGAGTATTGCAAAGATGTACGGACAAAACCAATCTTTTAAAAGGAACCAATCATGCCGGGACGGAAGGTACTGCTTGTTGATGATGAACCTGATGTCTTAGATACCTTGCATAGCATTTTGAGTGATGAAGGCTATGAGGTAGAAACCGCACACAGTGGTCAAGAAGCGTTAGAGAAAATTGAAGCGTTCCCCGCTGAAATTGTTCTGTCGGATTACATGATGCCTGGTATGTGTGGCGTGGAACTGTTACATAACATAAAGCAGCGGTTGCCCCATATCATTCCTATCCTCATCACGGGAAGAGGTGATATGAAGATCTCTATCGAGTCTATCAATCAGGGTCAAATATTTCGCTTTCTCCTCAAACCATGGAATAACCAGGAGCTGAAGGTGACACTCCAAACAGCCCTGCAATACCACGACGTTATTATCGAAAATGAACGGCTCACCACAAAAGTGAAACGCCAGTCCAACCTGCTCGATGAAATAGAAAAGAAATATCCCGGTATCACTGAAATGCAGATTGAAGCAGATGGAACCATTCTCCTCGAAGATGAAGATTTTTCTGATGCCTTGCGAACACTGCATGTAAAAGAAGAGGACGATTTCAGCAAAGCAAAGTAGCCCCCGGTGCCATACCATATACCACCCTACCCTTATCATTTGCAAATCTCAAACACTAAACACAAAGTCCTAAACAAATTCAAAACGTGTAATCATTTTTCACCGCAAAGTACGCAAAGGTTTTGAAAGGTAAATAAACAATTGCCCCCTCTCCCTTTCAACTCATTCCTTTAGTTTTTTCCAGTTATATTATTTTCATTAGGTTTTCTCTGCGCTCTCAGCGCCTGTACCTGCCCCGTTAAATGTGCTTTATTCATTTATTGGGGGTGATCTTCGCGGGGTATCAAATTTGTCCAGAATTTATATTTAATTGAGGCACTTTAGCAAATTTAGTGCATTCTAGGCAATTTCTTCTTACCTTCTGAATCTCGTCTCCAGATACCTAATAAGTGAATTATTCAGGAACGTCCCCTGGGTATTACTGGGTATCATTAAGTTGACCAATAGAACCAATAAAACCGATTGAACTACATTCCCCGTATCAAAACGCCACAAAACAGCCACGATATGCCCTCCAACCCCACTCCCTTCTCCAAAATAGATCAAATAGTTCTAAAGAAATACACCTGCGTGCCGAAAACCATTATGAAGACGGTAACGGTCTTAAGTATCTATCTTTTACCGGAAAAGGGACGTGTTATAGATCAGGAGATTATGACAGTTGAGCAAGTGGCTGATTATTTGCAAATCAGCAAAAAATCAGTCTACCAGCTTGTACATGAAGGAAAGCTTCCTGCTTGCAAATTTTTGGATAAATGGCACTTCAACAGGCATTCAGTAAGCAGTGGATTAGATCAAATCAATCCACGACAATTACTAGCTCATGGAATTGTAAACGGGAGGCTTTTATGTCAAATAAAATAATTCTCACCGTTGACGATGAAGCAAGGATATTGCAATTAATCAACGATATCCTTTCTACAAAAGGCTATGATGTCTTAACGGCAATGAGCGGTAAGGAGGCCATCAGGAAGACGAAGAAATCACTGCCTGATCTCATTGTCATGGATATTATGATGCCGGATATTGACGGGGCAGAAGCGGTAAAATTGCTCAAGGAAGATCCCTCAACAAAAGACATCCCCATACTTTTCCTGTCCGGCATAATTATGAAAGAGGAAGGGAAGTCGGACATGGACATTAACGTTGGTGGTAATTTCTACAGCGCCCTTCCCAAACCCTTTGGAGCAGAAGAATTGTTAACCGCAGTAGATAAGCTGCTGGAGTGTTAAAAACCTCATCAAAAATATCATTTTTTCCCTTTTGCGGGAGACTGATTTGAGTAACGACCAGAGCCATTGGCAAAATATACAGAAATCAATCTCCAGAGCTGTAAAAATAGTAGTGGCCTACTTTTTCTCCCTGAATATTGCCAGGAAATTAATGCTCGGGTTTATTCCTCTTGTTGTCCTGCTCATATTGATATCGGCCTTTGCTCTTCTTAATTTGAGTCGCTTGAACAGCATAAGTGACAGCATATTAAAAACCGATGTGGTCGTGATAACAACATCGGAGAAAATGATTGATGTTATTCTCGCCCAAGAGCTCTATATCCGCCGCTATCTTATCCTCAAAACCATAGATTTACTTAAACTGTTTCGGGAGCGGGACAGGCAATTTAACCAGCTTGTTGCAGCAATAAGAGCGGTACCGGAGGATCGGGGTTTTCCCATCGATGAGATAGCTTCTCTGCATGGTGAATATAATGACATTCTGCTTATGAAGTCTTCCTCCCTGACAGATTCCTCCGCCTTGAATAAAGAAAAAATTGAAAAACAAATTAAAGATAAGCAGGACGCTATAATCCTCCTCATTCAAGGGATGGCAGAAAAAGCACGCCTTGATCAGAACCAAAAGACCGGTAAAACATCAGATATCGGCAACCTTGCCTTCAACGTCTCAGTAGTCTTTTGTGTTATCGGCTTTTTTCTCTCCGTCGCAGCCGCAATGCTCATCACCCGGAATATCTCCGGAGCCGTAAAAAAACTGAGGCATGCCACAGACATCATATCTAAAGGTGATTTTAATTACAAACCCGACATAAGAAACAGTGACGAACTGGGGGACCTATCGGAGGCATTTATTACTATGGCTAAGCGACTCAAGGAGCTTGAGGAGATGAGCCTGGACACAAGCCCCCTTACGCGACTTCCCGGCGGCATTTCAATCGAGAGAAATATGCAGGAACGTATAGCATCGGGTGAACCCACTGCCTTTTGCCTGGTTGATATTGATAATTTTAAAATATACAATGATTATTATGGATATGCCAAAGGCAATGAACTCATCAAAGCAACTGCCAAAATAATCCTGGCTGCTGTGGCCACTTTCGGCTCTGCCGATGATTTCGTCGGTCATATAGGCGGAGATGACTTTGTGATCATTACCAAGCCGGATTTATACGAGAAAATGTGCAGTACGATCACAGCGCACTTTGATAAGAGCGTTCTGGATCACTACGATGACAAGGTTAAAAAGCGTGGTTATATTGTCTGGGCAAATCGAAATGGGGAGCAGGTTTCCTTTCCGATAACGACTCTTTCCATTGCTGCGGTTACCAATACTAAGCGCGAGTTTGACAACTACTTACAATTCGGAGAGGTTGCCGCAGAAGTAAAAAAATATGCAAAGTCAATTACTGGAAGCGTGTGTGTCGTGGACAGGCGCACGACGAGCACTGCAAAGTCCCGTTACCTGGTAGAAATGGCCAGTGGGCCAGGCAAGGCCAGGAAGGCAGCTCAAAGGAGGAAAAATGTACAATAAGAGATTTGATAGGATGACGGTACAGGTAGCACTGTTATGCTGTGGATTCGTCTTTGCTGTTGCTGGTTGTATCCCTCAACAGCAAAGCATCAGGGAAACGCCTCCGGTAATTGTTCAAAAGGAAGCAGTAGTAGTAGAAAGCTTTACACCCGACCTGAAGCCCGGTGGCTATAGCAAGGAAATTGCAAGACTGAAAACCGTTATTAAGAGCCATCATGAACGGTCAGAAAGGGTAAAAGCCCATCTTCATCTTGCGAGTCTCTATGCCAGTTATAAAAATCCCAACATGCATTATAACAAGGCACTTGAAGAGCTCAACCGTTATATTTCTCTCAATCCGAAAGCGGCTAAAGAGTATGATGTACAAAACCGGTTGCATCTCCTGAGAGAGATCGAACAATTGTCTGAAAAAAACGTGAAGCTCGAACAGGCTATCGAAGAGCTTAAACTCCTTGACCAGCAGATCGAGCAAAAAAGAGAACGATATCGGTAGGAGCGGCTTCAGTCGCGAATTCCTCACCGCAAAGATGCTTTGAAAGAATCAGGAGTCAGAATTCAGAATAGACTTCGCATAAGCATTAAGCAATTTACTCACTTCATCTAACTGTCACATCAACTCACCTGCGTCCATATATTCTAGTGTCTCGTATCGTAATTTCCTATACTCAAATGAGCAGTTAATTGTCATTGCGAGGCCTGCCCGGCCAGAGGCTAGGGAATGACAATGACGAAGCAATCTCATTTCTCACCGCCAAGACGCAAAGAGCGCAGAGTACGCAAAGGTTCTATAATAAAATACAACTACATCTTTTTTTGGCATTTGTTTTTTCCCTCTGCGTTCTTTGCGTCTCTGCGGTGAATTTTTATTTAGGTATTTTCATTTTCTTCTGACTTCTGCATATCTTTAATAATTCTTAAATACCTCCGCTCATTCGAAAAGAATGCAAAGCCAATCACCGCACAACAAACCAGTAAGAGCCCTAACACCACAATAGGAAGCATACCCGCCATAACCACGAGTGAGCTTTGTTGTAAAGTTCCTGCTTTTAACTGTTCTATAACGTGCAGGGGGTTTATGAGATTAGGCACCTTAACAAAAAGCCATAACGCCATAACACCGAGCACAGCCAGCATGACGATTCCCACTACAGTCCACCAACGGGCGAAAAAACTGCGTTTCTTAATAAATTCTAAGTCTTTTTCATCAAGCATTTTTCTTTCAGATATGGTGATGGTAGGAGCGGCTTTAAGTCGCGAATTCATCGCGCATGAATGCGCTCCTACCGAAATTTAAAACATTTCTGGTTAGAAGGTATCAAGCCAGTTTTCATCTGGGATACTGGAGTTTTGTGGATAAGCATATTCTTTAAAAAGGAATGTACACGATAAAGACAGGGGCCGTAAGTGACGCCTGTCTTT
>CALJBY010000141.1 GCA_938024025.1 uncultured bacterium | reverse complement strand
TGTACACCGGGGTTTTGCATCGTCAGAAGGATTTTGCCGTGCTGCGTGCTCTCGGTGCCCGGAAGCGGGACATTCTGATCATTGTGCTCTATCAATCACTGATGATTGGCATAGCGGGTATTTTTATCGGGTTTTTACTCCTTGCCCTTTTTCTCAACGGTACCCATGACTCCCGCTTGCCCAGCTACATGCCAGAGATCGTCCTCATTTACCATGCAGTCGGGACGCTCATTCTGTGTCTGCTGGGCTCACTGCTCGCCATGCGCAAGGCGATTAAAGTTGATCCTGCTTCGGTATTCCGATAGGAGGATATAGAGTCGAAGGAAAGTACGGGACCCTCCATGGCACAAGTCATTTTACAACTTGAAGGGATAGCTAAGGATTTTTCTGACGGTAAGATCTTACGACGGGTACTGAAAAAGCTCGATCTGACTATTTATTCTCAGGAACTTACCATTATTGCAGGTCCTTCGGGGAGCGGGAAAACCACCCTCCTTTCCATCATGGGTTTGATTTTACAGCCCTCGGAGGGGAAACTCTTTATTAAGGATAAAGAAGTGTCACGCTACTCAGAGAATGAGCTGGCTACCGTTCGCATGCGCAATTTTGGTTTTGTCTTCCAGCTTGCAGAATTACTGCCTGCACTTTCTGTAATGGAAAACATTATCATTGCCCAGGCGCTTCAGGGGGCCCGGGTTCCCTCATCGCTCAGGGAGAGAGCAGTTTCACTGCTTAAAGATTTTGGTTTACAGGAATACATTCACGGCAAGTCCCAGCAGCTCTCTTCCGGGCAGAAGCAGCGTGTAGCCATCGCCCGTGCACTGATCAATGATCCCCTGTTGCTCTTGTGTGATGAACCGACATCTGCACTTGATTCAGAGAGCAGTACCATCGTCTTGGATACCCTCAAGCGTATTTCGAAAGAAAGTGGACGGGGAGTAATTATGGTGACCCATGATCCCCGGGTATTTCCCTACGCGGACCGTCTGATAAAGATTGAAGACGGTGCCGTGGGGTATGATTCTAAAACAGATACAAACGAGGAAGTAGCCCCATGAAAAAGTTTTTGAGCCTTGCTGTTATTATCGGTGCTGTTCTGGCCATTTCACTCTTTATGGTCCGGGCCTTCGTAAAATCAGCACCGCCGATGAAGGTTGCCGAACCGCCTGCTCTCAATGAATCTCCTGCCAGGGTGTATGGGACTATTGAACCAGCCGGCCGGGAAGTTTTTGTGAGTCCGCCCCAAACCAAGGAGGTCGTTCGCATTTTTGTAAAGGAGGGAGATACGGTAAAGGAGGGACAGGCACTCTGTGTGCTGGACAGTGAGGTGGAGCTCGCCCAGCTGCAGGCGGCACGGGCGAGAATTGAAGCAGCAAAGAAGGTCCTTGCAATCAGTCAGGATGACATGAAGAGGAAAAAGGATCTCTATGCAAAGAAGGTCGATTCGGAATTCAGATATACCCAGGCACGCCTGCAGGTAGAACTGGAGCAAAGCAATATTGCCGTTGCCCTGAAAGAGGCAGCCCTTGTCCGCTCCCGCATTGAGCAGCTGGAACTCAAGTCACCTATCGATGGAAAGGTTTACAAATGTGACGTCCGCCTCGGTGAAACGCTCTCTGCAGGAGATAACACGCGCATTATCCTGGGCTCACCCGACTTGTGGGTGCGGTTATTTGTAGAGGCCTATTGGAAAGACAGGGTCACCTTAGGGTCCGAGTTTTCCATCTATAACTCGGAAACCGATGAGCAGATTGGTGTTGGAAAGGTAATCTTCAAGGCCCCCTATATGGGCCGCCGCAACTTCAGGACTGAAGATTCGCAGGAACGGTTCGACACAAAGTTCCAGGAAGTTGTGCTTGAGCTCATGAGCAGTAAGGAAGATGTACCCATTGGATTGTCGGTTATTGCTGAGCTCAAGCAGGGGTAAGCACAGGTACGGAGTGCAAGAACCGGTAAGAGGACTAGCGGTTCACCAGATCTTCGAGACTGTTTCCCAGGGTAGGAAACTGGAAGTGATAACCGTGCTGGAGAAGTTTACCGGGGACTACCCGTTGGCCTTTGAGAAAAACCTCTGAAAATTCCCCGAGCAACCCCTGTATCACGAATCGGGGAATAGACTGGATGACCGACCTCTTGCCCAGTGTCTTTTTAAATGCCGTGGACATTTCCCGGTTGCGAACGGGGTTGGGGGCGGTGAAGTTGACAGGCCCGTCAATCTCCCGGTGAGCCAGCAGGAAAAGAAAACTGCCAATCACGTCCCTCTCGTGAATCCAGGAAAACCACTGCTCACCGCTTCCCCAACTGCCACCCAGGTGAAGTTTGAAGAGCGGAATACTTCTTTGTAATGCGCCCCCCTGCTTTCCCAGGACTATGCCGAAACGGCAGAGCACGACCCGTGTCCCCCCGGTACGTGCCTTTAGTGCTTCTGCTTCCCAGTCCACCGCCAGGCGTGCGAGAAAACTGTCACCCGGTGGACTTTCTTCCTTGCACAGGTCATCATGATAGCCGTAATAACCGATGCCTGATGCACTAAAAAGGTGTTTTCCCGCTTGATTGCTTTTACCCAGAGCCGCAACAATATTTCTCGTTGTCAGTATCCTGCTGTCGTATATGGCTTGCTTGACCCGGCTATTCCAGCGCTGAAACAGGGGAGTACCGGCCAGATTTACGATTACCTGGTGGTCGGCCGCATCTTCCTGCCAGCTTCCGGGCTCTGCGGGATTACCTTCGAGGATGGTCAGGTGGGGGTGCGTGTTTCGTACATTCCTGCCGGGCAATACCAGGAGGGTAATCTCGTGCCCTTCATTGAGTAAATGGGCGACCAGGGTGTTGCCGATAAAGCCTGTGCCCCCGGTAAAGAAAAATTTCATGGGTTCTTCTCTATGCGGCCATTATCTCCCGGCAGGGGTGCGGTGGTGGACATGGTGAAAAGTGGATGCAGTTGGTACTAGTGCCCATGGTTCGTTATGATAAGCAGGGTACTGGATAAAAATCTTCCCCATGCTCACCTCATATTACGGGGCAGGGCTACAGTTAGTTTGATCGGACATCTTGAACTGTGAAAAGCTGTATCCGTTTGCTTCAAGTCGTTCTGCTATATCGTCGAGAACCTCCTCGGAAAGCCGGGGTGTGCGGCTTAAAATCCAACCCAGTGTACGTTTTGGATGTCCTACGACAGCGTAGCGATAGTCCGGGTCAAGATCAATAATCCAGTAGTGACCACTAAAGAGCCAAAAGCCAAAAAGAGAAACGAAACTCACCTTTAACTTTGCCGGAGTCTTTTTATCGACAACCCAGGCACGTCCTTTGGCTTCTTTAAGCTCCCCTTTGCTGGTAGAGCACCTGTTTACAACGCTGACCACTCCATCTTTTACCAGGGTATATTCTGCGGTAGTTCCGCAGGCGCACTCTTTCTGAAACCAGACCGGTATGCGCGCAATTTCATACCACCGGCCAAGGTAGCGGCTCAGGTCAACAGTTTGTACTACCGTAGGTTCTGCCTGCTTGACAGGTGGTTCAGCGGATGCAACAGATGACACCATCATCCCGCATCCAAACACCATGACAAGAAAGGGCATTATATTTATGGTGAGTGGTGTAGTAAGGGTAGCGTGCATGAGTGATACCTCCCTGAGTAAGGTTAGGGTGTACTGTGTGCAAGCTGCTCAGCCGTCTCAAAAAGTTCTCTGAGCGTTTCTGCAGTTGCAAAGCCTTGCCCCTGCCAGCGAATTATTCCTTCCTGGTCTAAAATAAATGCATAGCCAAATCGGGAATCGAGACTGAGGGCCTTCATGTATTTTTCTACATCACCGTACATGGTCACAACGTTTTTATGTTTTTCCTTGGGGATACCGCCGCGCATACCCCCATCAATGACAGACCGCATAAATGAATAATCTGCGGCAATCATGGGTACCTCGTAAAAGGTGAACCCTTCCTTGCTGCCGAACCGTTCGGTAAAAGGGCCAAGCCATGAATCAAGCTGGGGTTGACTCTCGCGAAGAAAAGCAACGGTGATAAGCGTTACTTTTCCCCTGGCAGAGTCTGGGATTGATTCATCGGTGTTTGCGAGGGATTGGGCGGTTACTTCGGGAAACCGTGTTCCGATGTTCGGGTTTTTCTCGTTACTCATAGTATGTTTCCTCCCGAGTAATGTATCTTTCGTTGCAGGCTTCTTAATAAATACATGCAATAATAACTGCTAAGAGCAGTATACCGATATCTATCAACACGTGAAGATGTGTAAAGGAGAGGGGGTAGCCTTCGGGTCACGCCTTTACTTTATCTTTAAATACCTTTTTAAACTTTTCCACTTTGGGTTGAATGACAACGGCACTGTAAGGCTGTCCACGATTCAGATTATAATAATTGTGATGGTAATCTTCTGCCCGGTAAAAGGTTTTATAGGGGCTGATTTCAGTAACAACGGGCTGGTTCCACCTGCTTGATGTATCAAGTTCTTTTTTGTGTTTCTCTGCTAACCTTTTCTGCTCCTCATTGTGGTAAAATATTACCGATCGATATTGCGTGCCCACGTCTGCACCCTGGCGATTGAGGGTGGTCGGATCGTGCAGTTGCCAGAAGACCGTAAGTAATTCTCCATAGGAGATCTTGCGTGGATCAAAAGTAATCTGGCATACTTCCGCATGGCCGGTGGAACCACTGCATACCTCTTCGTAGGTTGGATTATCAACATCTCCTCCAGAATAACCGGAGACAACCGATTCGACACCCTCTATAATCTGAAAAAGTGCTTCCACACACCAAAAACATCCTGCTCCCAAGGTAGCCACTTCACCATTATGCGATGGTGCCCTTACCCCGGTTGTGCGGTCTGCTTGTTCTTTCACCGTAGTGTCCTCCTCTGGTGCGGGTTTCCTAAAGAAGTGCGTACATCGAGTACAATCTATAAAGCGTCAGGGTAATCTCACTGCAAAGTGATTACCTGCGGAGAGGGGGGTAACTACCACTCTACTTTTTTGTAGTACGGTTTATACCTTTAGTCAAGTCTAATCAGGGGTTACATGTTACATAAGAGATGCTATCAGCATCAGATCTTCATAAAAAAGCCTGTCTCTAACAAGGTAAAGACAGGCATGAATGGCATTGGGCTGTGCAGC
>CALJBY010000140.1 GCA_938024025.1 uncultured bacterium | reverse complement strand
GCATGCGGTTCCCGGTCCTCTATGATGAAAGCTATGATTTTACCATCTCCAAAGGAACTATTATGCGAGAGGGTAAAGAAGTAACCATCGTTGCTACAGGACTCATGGTATCCCAATCGCTTGCGGCAGCTGAACAACTGGAAAAAGCAGGTATCACTGCCCAGGTTATCAATATCTCCACGATCAAGCCCATTGACCAGGAATTGATTATACGTGCTGCGCGTACCACTGGCGCTGTTGTCACGGCAGAGGAGCACTCTATTATTGGAGGATTGGGCAGCGCAGTTGCAGAGGTATTATCCGAACACTGTCCGACACCCATGCGCAGAATCGGGATACAGGATAAACCCGGCACTTCAGGAAGTCCTGCTGAACTTTTGGACCGCTACCAATTGAATCCTCAACACATCATATCAGCCGTAGAAGAAGTTCTCCAACAGAAATAAAACCTTCCTCTTCCTTTCAGGTCGATTATGATCCAGATGTTTGACGTATACAAGGTCTATCCTAACAAGCACTCGGCACTCACCGCAATCAATCTGCACATTAATAAAGGTGACTTTACCTTTCTCACGGGACAAAGCGGCGCAGGTAAAACCACCATGATAAACCTCATTTTCTGTGCCGAGCGAGCAACCAAAGGGCAGATAGTCGTCAAAGGAATAAACCTTGGCAAAATAAAAAAATCCCGTATCCCCTATTTGCGGAGAGACATCGGTGTTGTGTTTCAGGATTTCAAACTTTTAAACAGTAGAACCGTCTTTGAGAACGTGGTCTTTGCGCTTGAAGTTACCGGTGCAAGAAGAGCAGAGATTAAGCGGAAGGCCTGGCAAGTCTTAAAACTTGTAGGACTGCAGAACAGGCTCGATGCAACTCCCCTGGAACTCTCTGGTGGCGAACAGCAAAGAATTGCTATTGCGCGGGCCATAATCAATGATCCGACTATCCTTCTAGCCGATGAGCCCACCGGCAATCTTGATTCAGAAATTACCCACGATATCATGGAGCTTTTTAAAAATATCAACAATCGGGGGACCACGGTAGTCATTGCAACCCACAATAACACCCTGGCCCAACAGTATGCCACCCGGCACCTTACCTTAGAGAGAGGCCGTATCATTAACCCGGAAGAACAGTAACCATGCTCTTGTATAGATTATTTTTCTTTGTAAGAGAAGCCGTTCAAGGCATTAAAAACAATGCTTTTATCCATGCAATAGCTATTGGAACAATAACCTTTGCTCTCCTTACCTTTGGGATATTTATCATTACCGTTATCAACCTCGACCGTATCTTCGATGATTGGGGAAAGAGAATGCACGTCATCGTCTACCTGGACGGGAAGAGCACCGAGGAAGAGACTACAGCGGTGAGTGAAGCCATAGCCGGTCTTCCGCAAACCGGGAAGGTCACCTACATCTCAAAAGAAGAAGCCTTAAGCATGCTCAAAGAAAACCTTCAGAACCAGGCCGGCATTTTGGATAACCTCGACGAAAATCCCCTGCCGCCATCATTAGAGGTCCAGCTCAAAGAAGAACACGCAAATCCTCAAAGTATCAGCATATTTGTCAAGGAGGTCAAAAAACTCAATAA
This sequence comes from uncultured bacterium, assembly GCA_938024025.1. Taxonomy (GTDB): domain Bacteria; phylum Desulfobacterota; class WTBG01; order WTBG01; family WTBG01; genus CALJBY01. The sequence continues at coordinate 8,941 of CALJBY010000140.1, read as the reverse complement.
CATAAGTGATGTCGATTACGGGCAGGAATGGCTCAGGAAGTTCTCTGCCTTCATTAGTATGATCAAACTGGTGGGTACTGGTGTTGGTGGTTTTCTCTTACTGGCTACGATTTTCATTATATCCAATACGATAAAATTAACTATCTACAGCAGGAGAGACGAGATAGAGATTATGAAGCTGGTTGGTGCAACTAACCTTTCCATTCAAATCCCCTTTTTCCTTGAAGGGATTACCCAGGGCTTTTTAGCCTCTCTTCTATCACTCGGCATTCTCTATGTGGGCTTCAAACTCCTTATTTATAAAATTACCATTGACTATAGTCTCTACCTCGGTTACGTGGATATCATCTTTTTACCCCAGAAACTTTTTGCTGCACTAATCCTTCTCGGAATAGCACTCGGGATATTCGGTTGCGTCTTCTCAATGGGAAGATTCCTGAAGGTTTAGCTGTCTCGAACGTGACCGATTGAAAAAACTATGCACGAGAGTAGTACAGCACACACCAGAACGGGTCACCACGAGTTAAACTATGCTGCATAAAGCTATACCGTTACTTGTTATCCTCTTCGTGATAGCACATGCCCCTGCCGAGGCAAAACGAGAAAAGATTGAAGATGAGGTTATCAAACGGGAACAAAAACTGAATGATATTGACAGGGAGATAGAACAGAAAAAAGAGGAAATCACCAAGGTTGAGAAGGAAGAGCTTTCAACGGTCAATCAACTCAATGCTATCGATAAAAAACTTTCCACAAACCAGAGCGAACTAAAACGCTTGAACCGCAAGCTTGAGAAGCTCAAAAAAGATGTGCTCGTTACCGACGATCAGATTGACAAGATTGACCAGGACATTACCGCGCGAAAAAAACTCTTCACTGAAAGGCTTCTCGCGCTCTACAAATACAAACACAGCGGAGGCATACTGAGAACAATCTTCTCTTCCCGGTCATACCTGGATTTATCACAAAGAACAAAGTTCATCGTTATGGTTTTAAACCAGGACAGAGAGCACATCAATCACTATTTAGAACAACTTGCGCTCACAAAAGAAAAAAAAGAAGCACTACAGGACAATCGCACATCCCTGGAAAAAACCAAAAAGAGTATTGTAAAAAAGAAGTCCCAAATTGACAAACAGAAGAAAGAGAAATCAGCACTCCTTAAAAAAACCCGAAAAGAAAAGAAGCTCTATCTAGCCGCAGTAAAAGAGTTAGAAAAATCTTCTCAGGAACTGCAGTCCCTCATTGATGGCCTTAAAGAAAAATTGACCAGCAAGAAGGAACGTTTTACTCCGAGCAAAGGGAAAGGATTTGCTACACTCAAGGGGAAATTACCGCTTCCCCTTTCGGGAAAAATCCTAAGCACCTACGGCAAAAAGGTTGACCCTAAGTTAAACACGACGTTCTTTCAAAAAGGCATCGAAATTGCGGCACAGCAGGGAGATGCAATTAAAGCAATTCATGAAGGCAAGATCCTCTACGCCGAGTGGTTTAAAGGATACGGCAACATTGTCATTGTCGACCATGGCGACAGTTACTACAGTCTTTCTGCCCACCTCTCACAGATCAACAAGCGTGTGGGAGATCGGGTAGAGGCAGGTGAAGTCATTGCCCTGTCAGGAGATACAGGATCACTCAAAGGTCCCTGTTTATACTTTGAACTGAGATATCATGGAGAACCCCTCGACCCGTCAGAGTGGTTGCGAACTCCTTGAGAAAAGTAATCATATAGTGTACAGTTATAAAGTGGTGTCGTGAAACAAAAAAACTAAGGGGATCGGGCGGTTTTTACTGGTGATCCCCCATAACCTGACAGCAAAAAAACAATCTCAAACGGGAGGAAAGAGATGTACAACACAAGAACAAAGAAAGTGGTACTTTTGGTTATATCCATCACACTTCTACTGGCAGGGGTTATCATACCGTACAGCAAGCTAAGGGCACAAACCGATGAGATGTATAAGCAGTTGAAAGTATTTTCCGATGTGCTCAGCATCATACAGAAAAACTATGTTGAAGAGACCTCATCAGAAGATCTCATTTACGGTTCAATTAACGGCATGTTACGGACACTAGACCCCCATTCATCCTTTATGCGTCCCGATATCTATAAGGAATTGCAGGTGGAAACGAAGGGGAGCTTTGGCGGACTCGGCATTGAGATTAGCATCCGGACAGGCATTTTAACCATCGTGTCTCCCATCGAAGACACACCGGCCTTTAGAATAGGACTGGAAGCAGGAGACAAAATTGTAAAAATTGAAGAGGAATCAACCGAGAACATGAGCCTGCTTGATGCGGTCAAGAAAATGAGAGGACCGGCTGGCACAACAGTCACCATCTCCATTATGCGGAAAGGCTTTTCCGAACCCAAGGATTTTACCATTACGAGAGAAATAATCCGTATCAAGAGCGTTAAATCAAAACCCTTAGACGATACTCGCATTGGATACATCAGGCTGAGTCAATTCCAGGAAAAAACGGCCGCAGAATTTATCAAGGCCCTCGAAACATTAGAAGAAGAAAGCGATGGAGGCTTACAGGGTTTTATCCTCGACCTCAGAAACAATCCAGGTGGTTTATTGGACCAGGCAGTGAAAATCAGTGATGTATTTATTGAGGAAGGGCTCATCGTTTATACCCAGGGGAGGCTTCAGGAACAGCAGATGAAGTTTAGTGCTCACCCCAATGCAAAACAACGGGACTACCCCATAATCGTACTGGTAAACGGAGGAAGTGCCAGCGGTTCGGAAATAGTCGCCGGTGCTCTCCAGGATCACAATCGTGCTGTTATTTTGGGGACAACGACCTTCGGGAAGGCCTCGGTTCAAACCATCATACCTTTGGATGATGGATCAGGTCTGCGACTGACAACTGCACGTTACTACACCCCCAGTGGAAAATCAATTCAGGCAACCGGTATCATACCTGACGTCATGGTAAAAAATAAGACGGCCCATAGCCCGGAAGAAAAAAAAGAGATTCCCTTCATAAAAGAAAAGGATCTCAAAGGCCACTTCGAGCCGGAAGGTGCCCCTGAAGATACGACCACCTCTGAAGAAATGGCAGACGAAACAACACCAGAGGAAGAAGACCCCCAGCTTGTTCGAGCGGTGCAACTGCTCAAGAGCTGGCACATATTTAAGCAGTTTGACGCTGACAACAACCATGCCGTGAATCAATGAGTAGCTGGCGGACCCTAAAAATACTTGCGCGGAAAATTACTCCACCCTTTGAGTTGAAACCCTTTAACCTGCTCGTGACGTGGAAAGCAATCGGGATAATCCTTCTCTGCACACTCCTCATTGTTGCTGTCGTGTATGTAAAGAGGGACTCCATCAAAGATTTGGCAACTCAACCCTCGCACCAAACACGCAACAGACAACTCGTCGAAAAAACACAAACGGCTGACCAGATCATTTTCAATCTCCTCGGAAAGCTAGCTCTACCCGAAGACGCTCTTTCACTTCAACACCTGGAAAGGCACGATGAGTTAGGCGACTGGAACTCCAGTCTCATAACTATCACGATACCGCCTGCCATCAGTTTCCCTCAGGTCGAAAATGCCTTCACCAGAGGGCTTGCCTTCTTTGGAGAGGAAGATCTCACTCCGCAGTTCTTATTTGACGAGGACAACTGTTTAAATATCACAATACATATCCAGGAGCGAAAAACACATCATCTGGTTTTCTGTCAAACACCGATCATCCCAGAACAGGAGGTATCAACAGAAGAGAGCTATCGGGTTGCTATCGTTATTGACGACCTGGGGGAGAACTACGGAAGTTTTGAGGAGCTGTCTTCCATGAATGTTCCCTTTACGTACTCCATCCTTCCTTTTCAAACCCATTCCATCAGGATTGCTGATGCAGTTAACAGCCGTAAGGGAGAAGTTGTCCTTCATCTACCCCTCGAACCCTGGAATAGCTCGCAGCACGCAATAAATCATGGAACCCTGCTCACCAGCATGAGTGAGGACCAACTGCACGCTCAGCTGGAAAGGAACATCAACGCACTACCCCATCTCTCGGGAGTAAGCAATCACATGGGATCAAAATTTACTGAGAATCAGGAGAAGATGAAAACGGTATTACAAGCGGTCAAAGAAAAAGGGCTGTATTTTCTGGATAGCCGAACGAGTGACAAGACAGTCGGCTATGCACTCGCTAAAGAGATGCATATCAAAACTGCACAGCGCAATCTCTTCATTGACAACGACCACAACCAACTGTCCGCTGAGCAACAACTGCAAAAAATACCCCGCCTCGCAAAAAAAAATGGTGGTCATCTCATTGCTATTGGACATCCATACCGTTCCACCATTACTGCACTCAAAAAGTGTGTCCCCCTCCTCCAAGAACAGGGCATTACCGTCGTTCCCCTTTCACAGCTGCTTAACGAGAACCGGGAGGCACACCCAATTCCTTGAGAATCATCTGGGCAAGCCCATCACAATTCTCCACTACCCGTGCTATGCCCTCTGTGCTTATTGCATCAACATGGAACCCGGCTACAACAACTACATGCTTGTTAAGCTCTGCGGAGAGTATTTCAGAAACCCGCTGTGCAATGACCTGGTCCTTGTGTCCCACAAAATTATACACAGAAGCAGTTGAACTGATCTTCGCAGGGTCGGCAAGGCTCGGGCGGGGGAGTGCCACCGCTATGGATCCAATATGGGGCTTATCACCTCCAGAAAGAACCACCAGAAGGTCCGCACCAAGGAAGAGCACCTCAGCTTCAACCCTGTACGGTAAAGCCCCCTGAGAAAAAGTTTTCCTTTCCACCTGATTATATCCCTATAATAGAGTCCCTGTTAAAATCGTATAACACCTCTTCGGTCCCCTGAGAACGAAGCACTACCTGCGGTTGCTCTACTATCTCTCCGATCACTTCTGCCGCAATCCCCTTTGTATGAAATGAATCAAGGCAGGGCGAAAGGTTGTGGTCATCGACGCAGAGAATGAATCCATAGCTCAAAAACGACTTCAGCCACTTGAGCAGGTGAACACCCGGCGGCTGTGGTATCTCGTCCAGCATAACCACGCACCCCTTTCGGGAACATTCACATAACAGGGCGAGGGTCCCCAGTATCCCTCCATTACTAACATCCTTAGCGGTCTGGCATATTTCTGCTGCTGCCAGTGAAGGTAATATTTCCAATCGTTCCACGATATATGCGGAAGTCTTTCCTGAATTTGCATCCCAGCTCTCCACGGACTTACATTGGCCGTCGATTCCTTTCAGATCAACAGCCAAAACAATCTTCTGTCCCTCCCGCGCGTTAGTACACTGTAAAAGTCGCTGGGCGGTTCCGAGAATAGCAACCGACAGTGACGTCTCCCCTGCATCGGGGTTAAGATGTCCCCCTACCATAGGAACCCTCAATTTCTGACAGCCTTTTCGTACCCCTTCCATAATAAGCCTGCAATCATCTTCCGTTGCGGCAGAAAGCACATTAACTAATGCCAGGGGTTTACCACCCATTGCATAGATATCATTAACACTGGCCATCACCGCAGCTTTGCCCGCAGCATAGGGTTCGGCTTTAACAAACTGAGGCCACATGCCCTCCGCGGCAAGAAGGAGGTAGTGGTCATTGTATTTAAGAGCGGCAGCATCTTCACCGAAACCCGTAACAACCTGAGAAGAGATCTCTGCATCCAGATTCTTTAAAACTTCCGCCACCCGGCCAATAGGCCCCTTCCGGGTGATCCCCGGATAGCACTTTATCTCATTTATAATGTCTTTAAGTTCCATATTTTATCTTTCTCTGCGCTCTTTGCGTCTCTGCGGTGAATAGTTATAGCGGTGCCTCCATCAGCTGATGAGGTTTCCCGTGATAATCAAAAGGTTCTCCTACAGGTTTCCACCGGCGGCGCTTAAAAAAGGAAACAGTATGCAGCTGAACATATGCAAAAAACTGTTTTGCTTCCCTCTCCTGTACCGTTTCAATGGCCTTTTGTATCAGCAGTCCTCCCACCCGGCCTCTAAAGGGCTTGCGCACGGCAAGTCTGCTCCCGAACCATACGCCACTATCTCTTTCATAAACGCGTACCGTTCCCACCACCTCATTTTCTAACAGGGCAACAATATGAATCGCCTGGGAGTCATATGTATCCCTATCTGATCTGTTAAAGAGCTTTTGCTCTTCAACAAAGATTTCATGTCTAATCTTATAGGCCGCCCGTAACTCTTGAGGTGTTGCTACGAGTTTACACAGTATATCCTTCATACCGACATTTATACAATGTTGGTTTCTTTCAAAAATTGATCCAGGCGCTTAACATGTTCCCACATGTCTTTCTTTTTACGCGGATCATAAAGCAAATAAGCCGGATGATAGAGCACCATGAAGTGAACGCTGGGATACTGGTTCGACTGAAAGAGCTTGCCTGCTTCCTCGGCCATAGCAAAATCACCTTTCTCGGGAATCATATGTTTTAAAGCAACCGCCCCCAGGAGCACTATCACCTGAGGCTGAATCAGGTCGATCTGTTTCTGGAGATAAGGCATACAGGCACTTACCTCATCCCGCACAGGGGCCCGGTTCCCGGGAGGTTTACACTTTACAATATTGGCAATCAACACATCCTGCTCCGTGTCCAGGTCGATTGATTTCATAATGTCGTCCAACAGTTTGCCAGCCCTCCCCACAAAGGCACTGCCCTTGATGTCCTCGTTTTCCCCCGGTGCTTCACCAATGCACATAATCCTTGACGAGGGATCTCCCCTGTCTATAACGATATTCCTTCTTCCCCGGTGCAATTCACATTTGGCACAGTTGGACCTTTTGACAAGATCTTTAAAGCTGTGATAGTCCTTGGCGGCAAAGATATCATTTTCCGTTTCGTTAAAGAGATCAAATTGCATTGACACTGGCATTCCTCCGGGGAAGTAAAACGGGAATTATCTCGCTACTACTGCCTTCTTAATTGACACAGGTTTTCCAAACACGTTGAAAGTAATCGTGAAGATTTCGCCCTACCTCTGGTGATCGGATCAAAACAGATACCTCGTGATTTTTCTCAAGAGCACTGTACGTCCAATTGGTGCTGCCAACAATCCCTATCTCCCCATCAACAATGAGCAGTTTTGTGTGTGTGGTTACCCCCACAGGATCATACTTAACCTCCACGCCCCCTTCTGACAAAAGCCTGCCGGTCTTCAGATTGTTTTCCTGCGTTCTGTCTCGATCTTTTCTTTTCTCCAGGATAACCTTAACATCCACTCCTCTCTTGCGGGCTGCTATCAGTTCCCGGATAAGCACATTAGTCGGACTGTTGGGATATTTCTCGTAATAGCTTGCCTCAAACATCATCACCTTGATGGATGATTGTGCTTCCTTGAAGCAGGTTTGCACAACTTCAAAGTACTACCTGTCGGTGATCACTTGTACATCTCTGGCAGGTAGTCCGAAGCTATCGGCATGCAGCAGAAGTAATAGAAGCGAAATACCAAGAACGGCGGATTTAGGCAGCATATGACCGTATAGTTTTTCCTGACACTCTGCGTGCTCAGGATTCCCGGCGGTGCAAAGCACTAAGGTTCACCGCAGAGATCGCAAAGGCCACTGAGAAGGATAGAGGAAAAAACTTAAAAAAATAACGGAAAAGGCAAGACTGAGCTGTCAAGCTCTCATGCCCTTTCGGTACACCACGAAGCATGGAAATTGCTGACATGCCATTGCCTCTGACCTCAATCCTCTCCCTTGTTGCTCCCCCTGTCCCCATGGGGGAGAGGGTTGGGGTGAGGAGGAAATCTTCGGCTTATTGTAAAGTTTGATGCTCTGCGTACTCAGCGTTCTCCGCGGTGCACAATAGTTAGTTTGCTTTTACTTTTCCTTTTTTTTCTTCTTCTCTTTTTTCTTCTTGTCCTTGGTAGACGGTGGGCCGGCTTCGAGAACAGAAATCCTGCGCACGATGAGCTTATTGTCGTGATGGGGAAAATTTACTCTCAGAAAAGCCCTTTTGGTAGAAAGCCTTTCGATGACTCCCTCCTTCTCACCATCGCCAAAAGCGAACGTAATTTTATCTCCTACTTTCATGTTTTAATCTCCTCAATAGTTTTGTACAAACCAACCACAGCTAGTAAACACAAATCCGAAGCACAGACAATCTAATTGCCTAAAATGAGCTAAAGTGCCTAGCATGCCTAAATTAAGAACTTAAAAACCTGCTTTGTTTTTCATTCGACGTTCGATGTTGAGCGTTTACCCTGTTAAATAAGATTTGATCCGACTCCTTAATAACCTTCCTGATCCTACTCAAATCTTTGCTTGAGATCACTCGTTAAACCTATGTAAAAACGATTGTCCTGTAAGCTTCTCAGTCCATAGGTGTACTACCTTTCCTGTCAAGCAATGTAACAGGGTTCACCGTGTTAAACTGGAGATTCCCTGCAATCAATTTTCTGAATGTCTCTTATCTGCTAGCCAACCTTATCACTTAGAGGTGGATGTTTAACAGGGTGAATGTTCGATGTTCATTTTTTCCTTTTTTTCACTCCGCAATCTAAAATCAGCAATCGCAAAACTCCAGTACTCCACTACTCCGGTCTTCATTTCTGCTTCTTTCCCTGAAATGCCTCCTGCGCTTCCTTCTCCAGATGTTCAGGAGATGCTTCATAGCGCGGAGAAAAATGAAATATGTTTAACTGCTTAACCCCCGCCTCACGGGCGATGGTACCCGCCTGTCTGGCAGTTAAGTGATCTTTCGCCCTCGCTTTATCCCGGTCCTGGTCCAGAAAAGCCGCTTCACAGAAAAAAATATCTGCATCCTCCGCCAGCTGTACTATCTTGTCAACATTATCCGGGCTATAGGAGCAGTCAGCCACATACACGATCTTCTGACCCGGTGTGATGGTAACAATCTCTTTTTTTAATTCACCGAGGGCTACTTCCTGCACCCCGTGCTCTCCTTTTTCATCGAGTGGTATGCGT
>CALJBY010000139.1 GCA_938024025.1 uncultured bacterium | reverse complement strand
GGGTTATGACCGATATACGGAATCTCCAGGAATTTCTTAACCTGGATGCCAAGGTGGGTGACAGCCTGTCCCTTGCAGACTATGTGAAGCGGATGAATGTGGTGGTACACGGTGGAGATGAGCGGCTCTACTACCTCCCGAGAATTGGAGATCCGGCACTTGGTTTTTACGAGAACACCGACCGGGTAAAACTGGCGGTTGGAGAAGACCTCTTTATTTACAGCATGGGGACCTGTGGGGAATTTGATTTCATCGTTGACTACGAGTACCGGAAAACCAACGTCCAGGTTTTTCTCAAAGATATGGAAGCGAGTACTATCAGGCGGGTGATCAGGGAAACCAAGGACTTTGTTAGCAAGAACTGGAAGAGTGATAGCGTCAAGGTCCACATTGCCGGTGGATTAGCTGGAGTGGTAGGGGCTATTAATGAAGAGCTCCGGGCCGGAATGGTTGAGAATATGCTGCAGATTTCCGCAATCGTTTTTCTCTTTTGCGTGATTCTCCTCCGCTCGGTGGTAGGGGCACTCATTGTTTTAGTTTCCCTCTTTACGCGGGTTATAATCGTTTACGGGGTGATGGGATTTGCCCCCATCCCCCTTACCCTCTATACCATGCCCGTTGCCTCTCTGGGGATTGGTATCGGAGTGGACTACGTGATTTATGTGCTGGTGCGCATTCAGGAAGAATATGCAGAGCGGGATGACGGGAACATCCAGCAGGCCACGATCAATGCCCTAACTACTACCGGTAAGGCTGTATTCTATACTACCATGTCGGTGGTCTTAGGGGTGCTGGTCTTTGTCTTTTCACCCTTAAAGTTCCAGTTTGAGTTGGGCTCCATGATAGGGCTGATCATTTTCCTCAACGGTCTGGGTGCTATTTGCCTCATTTCACCCATTGTCTTTTTATTAAAACCAAAGTTTATCTTCAAACCAAAAAAAGCAACTTCTTATAATGAGGATACACGTAATGTTACCGTTCCATCGTAAGAAAAGACTGAGTAGCATTGTCGCTGTCTGGATGCTGATCGCCTGTGGACTCTGGTTGGGTTGCGGCAGGGACCAGGGAGCTTCAGACGCCATTGTCAGCGATGAACCGACCTTGAGTATTTTTACCTCCAGTCTCTTTGGTGTAGATTTTATTGACCGGGACAAGGGCTGGGCGGTTGGAAAACTCGGAGGTGTTGTCCATACTGACGATGGCGGTAAAAACTGGTGGGCAGAGAAGAGCGGCATTGATGTGCACCTTTTTGATGTTTGCTTCGCTGATGCTCAAAGCGGCTGGGCTGTAGGGGACATGGGAAGCATTATTCATACCGGAGATGGAGGGGAGAGCTGGAATCCGCAGAAGAGCATTACGGAGCATATCCTGAGGGGAGTCGCATTCACTGACAAAAGCCGGGGATGGATAGTCGGAGATGGGGCAACCATGCTCACCACTGAAGATGGAGGGAAGGAGTGGAAACTTCATGAAGGGGTAAAAGCTATCCTTAGTCCGAGGAAGCAACTTTTTCTTCCTGCACTGCTCGACATTACCTTTGTTGATGAAAAGCGTGGGTGGGCGGTTGGTTATCCCGGTATAATCCTCTACACCGCTGACGGGGGTGAAACGTGGGCGTACCAAGAGAGCGGCACGGAGGCAGTATTAAATTGTGTGAGCTTTGTCGATGGCCTCCATGGTTTAATTGCAGGTAACGGGGGAGTAATTCTGCGTACCGAAGACGGAGGGGTAACCTGGGTTTCTCAAGAAAGCGGGGTCACAATTGATTTGCTCAGGGTTGTCGCTCCCGACCTGCGAAATGCGTGGGCTGTCACCTATGGCAGTATTTTACACTCTGGAGATGGTGGACAAAGCTGGGTGGCTCAAGAAAGTGAGGTAGGCCACTGGTTTTATACCCTCGCCTTTCCCGATGCCGCCCACGGATGGGCAGTAGGAGACTTTGGTGTGATTTACCACACGTCTGATGGGGGTAAACAGTGGACAGTCCAACCTGCCAAATTTTCCGCGGAGAAAGTGTTATAGGGTTTCGCGGGCAGTAGTGCTGTACACGATTTTTTTTTACGGGAAGAAGAAAAATTCTTGACAGAAGCAGCTTTTTCCCTTACTGATAGTACTAGTCGTCATTAAAAAAAATCAATAAGGTTCGTTGCAATGGCTGCTCCCACTGGGTATGTAAAGTGTGGTCTTAAAGTAGGAACAACACAAGAGAAGCTTCCTTTTTCACTGAAATGAAAGGAGGCTTTTTCTTTGATTAAGGTTTGCAAAATACTCATTTTCAACAAGGAGGATTAATTATGAGATGTACCGTGATAAAACAGATTGTTGCCCTGGGTGTGTTGTGTTCCATTTTTCTTGTTGGTGGTTTTGCCGCTGCCCAGAACCCCATGCCAACTGAACCCATTTTTGAGGGAGAGAAAAAGTATGGCCGCTATGAACGGTTCATGGACCCGGTGAACGAAAAGAGGTGCATGGACTACATGAAGCAGTGGGAGATGGTCACCGATTTTGATGGCAAGCCACTTTCCGCCGATGATCCCTATCTTAAACAGCTGGCAGAGGAGAGGAAAAAATACGGGGTGAGCGCCAGAGACCTCCAGAATGAAAACCAGTGGTACATGAAGTTTATGGAGACGGAGGACTGGTATACCCCCTTTAACTTAACCATGATTCGCGGGGACGGGCAGATCCGGTACCGGTATGGTACCAGGGAACAGGTATCAGACCCTGAACCGGGCTGCAGTATGCGGGGGACCTTCTACTTTTATGAGCCCCATGAGGTGCGGAACATGGCGGCCATCATGTATACCTACTATGACCCTGCACGGCAGAGTGATTACTGGATTTACCTCCCTTCACTCCGCAGGTTCCGCCGCATCAGCGCTGCCGACAGGGATGATTCCTTCTTTGGTTCAGACTGTACCTGGGCAGATGCATCTGACCTCAAGGTTGACGAGGAAAAACACCGCATATTACGTGAAGAGCCCTACCCTACTAAATTTGAACATGAGTCATACAAGAGCTGGCCATTCGCGAATGTCTGGGAGTATAAATACGTGCAGAGCGACATTAAAGCGGGCACCTGGTTTGATGGTGTTGAAGGGGTAGATCGCAGGAAGTTACCGTCTAAGGTATTTGATAAATTGGTTGAGATGTATCCTCCGGTAAAGAAAACCCCGGGAGATGTAATGAACGGCATAGATCCTTACTATGAGAATCAGGGCTGTCCTACTTACGTGGTAGAATCTCTCCCCCAGTGGAAAACCTACTATGAAAAGAAGATTACCTGGATAAAAAAGGATCCCCGGTTTTCCATGCTGCAGGAGTACTATGATCCCAAAGGCAGGTTTGTAAAATATTTCTTCAGGGGCTATATCACCTACGGTAAAGAGCCGAATCCGCCCTATGATCAGGGATGGGCCATTGCCCACTGGTGGCTCAAGGATCTGCTGACGCAGCATCAAACATGTCACGTGCCTATACAGTGTTTGGGGAACCAGGGGTGGAAGAACGAGCTGCACCGGTTTACCCAGCCCTACGTTGCCGGCAGAGGAAAGTAACCATGGTGAGTGTTCAGGATTCTTTCTTGTATAACCTGTAACCTATTTATTACGGGAGGGGCTTATGGTAAGAAAAATGATTATTTTACTCATTGTCACCGTATGTTGTGCACTGGTATCTCCCCTGTATGGACTCGAAACGGGGATCGACAATCTCGAGATGTGGGGTTATGTCCAAAATGAGATAGCCTTTCACACCACTGCCAACCCGGGTACAGCACCGCTCTATAAGGATAGGTATGTGGCTCCCCTCACGGGCGGTACGCCTTTGGGTCACCCGGCATCCTTTGCCATAAACGGTTTGCTTAAAGAGAATAGGAATAAACATGAGGGTTCCTTGATGAAGTTCGAGAATACCTTCAACCTGAAAGCGCTCTATCGTGTCATTCCCGGGAGACTGGAGATTTTTGGACGTTTTTATCTGCTCTTTGACTCGGTTTACGATTTAGAGGATGATATCGGGTGGCACCGATCTGGATTGCCCGGTCGCGGTAATGGGCCAAAATCAGGTGATCCGAGACGGAGATATCGCGATGATTTCCATAATACAAAGACCGAAGACATTTTACGGGAGCTCTATATCGATTACCATGCACCCAATCTGGAGCTCCGTGTGGGAAAGCAGATGATCGTGTGGGGAGAGATTGATGGTTTCAGGTTGCTGGACCTGGTAAACCCCTTTGATCTTCGTGAGTTTATCCTGGATGATTATGAGGATAGCCGCATACCCCAGTGGGGTGTTGACGCAAAGTGGCGGTTCTGGCCGGGTAAACCTAATAAGAGCCTGGAGTTTGTTTTTATTCCTAATTTTAGAAAAAACTACTTCATGGAGGAAGGCTCCCAGTGGGAGGTGGATGAACTGAAGGTATTCAATGGCGGGGTAAATGCCTTTGAATGGTTTGACGGTCTGCTGGGCCCCCTCTATAATTTTGAGATTAATGATAATAAGCCGGCGAATACTTTTGAAAATGCCAACTTTGGGATTAGATTTAAGGATATACTGCAGACTAAACGGGGAGCTCTTGCCTATACCTTAAGCTACTACTATGCCCTTGACTATAATTTTACTCCCTTTGTGAGGAGTTGGTCTCCCCTCTTTGGCTTTGGTTCAACCAATTCCAGGTCACCGGCAGGGTTTCCCGGTTTTATCAATGCACCCACGAAGGTTGATCTGGAGTACACCCGCCTCCACATTTTGGGCGCTACCTTTAACTATACCCTGGGGTACTGGCAGTTACGGGGTGAGTTTGCCTATACCCTTAATAAGTACACGGGCATCAATCCCCTCGAATCCTGGTCGGAACAGGATATGGCTAAAAAAAGGGACACCTTTGATTACTGTCTGGGGTTTGACCGGACCATATTTACCGACGTGTTGGTTAGTGGTCAGATAATCCAGAATATCATCATTAATGCCGACTCCCACACGGTTAAGGGGCTATCATTGCGTAACCGGCGGTCAGTTAATACCTTCTTTACCCTGGTGGTGCAGAAGCTCTTCTACAATGACCAGATGACCATTCAGAATTTGCTTGCCTATGGGGCAGAGGGGGAGTGGTGGGTTAGTCCCATGTTCAAGTGGGAGACAACCCAGAATACGACCCTTTCCCTGGGGGCTCAAATATTTGAAGGAAATCATTACGATACCCTGGGCCAGTTCAACAGGAATGATCAGATCTATACCCGGTTCAGGTATAGTTTTTAGTGTTCATAGCATAACCGCTTAGATAGATGAGATGATGTTGCCACCAGTGCCCCTCGCAATGAGGGGCTACTGGTGTAATCGTGCTTATATATAATTTTTTTTGCTTATCCACAAAACTCCAGTATCCCGGATGAAAACTGGCGTGATACCTTCTAACCAGACATGTTTGAAATTTCGGTAGGAGCGCATTCATGCGCGATGAATTCGCGGCTTAAAGCCGCTCCTACCAGCACCCTAACTTCAAGAAGTTACAGTCGTATTGGTTTTCAACTGGAGAATTACAGATAAGCAGATAATTTTTTTATAGCAGAAATGCTGTTCCGGCCTCCTATAGTGATTTTCCCTCTAGTCCCGACCTTCGTTGAAAAATGAGAAGTTCACGGGTAACCTTTTCTGACCGGCAGGTGCCGAGCAAGTCCCGCCTTGCCTGCCCCGTTAAATACGAAGCCTATTTCACTAGGGTGCGCGGGGAGCATCACTATGCACGATAAAAATAATTCTGCTTATCCACAAAACTCCAGTAACCCGGATGAAAACCGCCTTCATGAGTTCTAACCAAACAATTTCGAAATTTCGGTAGGAGCGCATTCATGCGCGATGAATTCGCGGCTTAAAGCCGCTCCTACCAAAACTCTATCTGAAAGAGAAATGCTCAGATGTAATTGCGTAAGAACCTAACTTCAAGAAGCTACAGTTGTATTGGGTGTCAACTGGAGAATTACGGATAAGCAGAAAAATAATTTACTAAATCCAGATAATCTCAGTAATTTAGCCCCTAAAAATACAGCTTTTACCTGATAGACTTTTAGTCATTTATACGATAGACATAGAAGGCTAGGCAGGAGATAGTTCTGGTGACCTAAGCGTACCAAACAACCCTTTTGCCATTGGAGGGACTATGACAATTAAGGATACAAAACACAGGGTGATCCATGAGGGCTTATTGAGTGTGCTTGGCGGGGAAAATGTCTCCGATGATCCCAGCGTAATGCTTGCCTATGCTCGGGATTGGATGCCCGAATCTACTATTAATCCTAATCCTCCCGCCTTTGTTGCACTTCCCCAATCTGCCAGTGAAGTACAGGCCATAGTTAAACTGGCTAACCGGCTTGGTTTTCCTTTTATTCCGGTGGGTGGCAATCTCTGGTCTTTAAATACCGTAGCGCGTGAACCCTATACGGTTATTCTGGATCCCAAGAGGATGAACCGGATTCTTACCATTGATGAGAAAAACATGTTTGCCGTCATTGAACCGTACGTTTCCCATGCCCAACTCCATGCGGAAGCCAACAGGCGGGGCCTCTATTTAGGGGCACCGGAGGCGGGTTCGCAGATGTCGTCGCTTGCCAATCATGTGTTTCAGGCCGCCTGGGGTGTCTCCCATCGGCTCGGTATGGGATACCGTAATATTCTTTCCATGGAGTGGGTATTGCCCACGGGAGAGGTTTTGACCACCGGCTCTCTTGCTCATGCCGAGGCCGGCACGTTCTGGGGTGAGGGACCCGGTCCCGATTTAAGAGGTCTGGTACGCGGGAGTTACGGGGTGATGGGTG